>JBEQAH010000204.1:0-372 GCA_041640435.1 bacterium
GCTCCTAGCGAGCGGCGTGGGTTGCTGGGTGCTGGGCCAGGCGGTCCTGAACGTCGGCGTGGCCTCCGGGGTTCTGCCGGTGACAGGCGTGCCGCTTCCATTTGTGAGCTTCGGCGGCTCCTCCCTCGTGGTCCTCATGGCGGCGTCGGGCATCTGCCTCAACCTGTCGCAGTACGCCGCGGCCGCGCGAGAGCTGGACGTGTACGCCCAGTGGTCGGCCCGCACGCCTTCCCCGCGAGGCGCGGGATGACCTGGCGCGTGGTGCTCACAGGAGGTGGCACCGGTGGGCACACCTACCCGCTGGTGGCCGTGGCGGAGGTTGCGCGTGCGGAAGGGGAGTTCCTGTTCGTGGGCGCGGGCACGTTCGAGGCG
>JBEQAH010000204.1:382-3817 GCA_041640435.1 bacterium
GCCTGAGGTTCGAGCAGGTCCCGGCAGGCGGCGTGGTGGGCAAGGGCGCGGCGGTGGCTGCGGCGAACTTGGCGCGGACCCTGCGGGGTGTGTGGCGCGCGCGGCGCTTGCTGGCCCGCTTCCGACCCCACGTGGTGCTTTCCACGGGAGGCTACGCCGGCTTCCCCGCAACCCAGGCCGCAGTGGGGCTGCGGATCCCGGTGGTGCTGGTGGAACCCAACGCGACGCCGGGGCTTACAAACCGGTTGGTGGCCCGCCGGGCGCACCGGGTGTGCGTGGCCTTTCCGCACCTGGTCGCCGGGTTGGGTCCCCGTGCGGTGTGGACCGGAGCCCCGCTGCGCGCGGCGGCGCTCGCCGGCCAGGCCGACCGCGCCCGCGCTCGGTACGGCCTTGAGGAGCGCCGGACCACGGTCCTGGTGGTGGGTGGAAGCCAGGGGGCGCGCAGGCTCAACCGCGCGGTGCGGGAGGCGGTGCGGTGGCTGGGTGGCCGCGCAGACCTGCAGATGCTGCACGCCACCGGCCGGGCACGGGCCGGGCTTGAGGGAGAAGTCCCCCGGGGTGCCCTGTTGTACCGCGCGGTGGACTACGCGGATCCCATCGGCGACGCGTACGCGGCGAGCCACCTGGTGGTGGCGCGAGCCGGTGCGTTGACCTGCGCGGAGCTGGTCACTTGGGGGCTGCCTGCGGTGCTGGTGCCCTTGCCCATCGCCGGAGGTCACCAGATCCACAACGCCAGAGTGTTGGAGGAGCTGGGCGTGGCGGTGGTGGTGCGAGACCACGAGCTCAGTGGCGAGCGCCTGGCCCAGCTCATCATAGAGCTGGTGGACGACCCGCAGCGCCGCGACAGGATGGCGCAGGCAAGCCGGGCGCTCGCGCGTCCGGACGCGGCCCGGGCGGTGTGGCAGGAGGTCGTGCGGGCCGCACAGGAGGCTTAGTGGCAGAGCTGCACTTCGTCGGCATCGGCGGGGCGGGGATGAGCGCCCTGGCCGAGGTGTACGCGCGCCGGAGCCACGCGGTCTCCGGCTGCGACCTGCGCAATGGGCCGGGGGTGGCGAGGCTGCGCGCCTTGGGTGTGGACGTACGGATCGGACACCACCCCTCCCACCTCAGGCCAGACGCGCGGGTGGTGGCTTCCCGCGCCGTGCCTCCCACAGAGCCCGAGCTCGTGGCGGCGCGCCAGCGGGGAATCGAGGTGGTGCACCGCGCGCAGCTCCTGGCGGAGCTCCTCGAAGGCGAGCCGGACTCCGTGGGCGTGGCAGGTACGCACGGGAAGACCACCACCACGGCGCTGGTGGCCGTGGCGCTCGCTGCGGCGGGGTTGGACCCCACTGCCCTGGTGGGCGGAGAGGTGCGGGAGTTCGGCGGAGGAGCACGGGTGGGGTCCGGGCCCGCGGTGGCGGAGGTGGACGAGAGCGACGGCTCCCTGGTGCTGGTCCGGGTGCGGTCTGCGATCATCACCCGCCTGGACCTCACCGACCACTTAGACCACTACCCCAACCTGGAAACCCTGCTCGACACGTTCGCACGGTTCCTGGGGGCTCTCCCGCAGGATGGGCTTGCGGTCCTGTGCGCCGACTGCCCCAACGCGCAGGCCCTTCAAGAACGGGCGCGCTGCCGCGTTGTGACCTACGGCGCCGAGGAGGGCACCTACCGCGGGCGGGTGATCGAGGTCAAGGGCATGTGGTCCCGCTTTGTGCTCGAGCGCGCAGGCCACCCGGTGGGGGAGGTGAGCTTGCGGCTCCCGGGGCGTCACAACGTGGCTAACGCCACCGGCGCCCTTGCGCTGGCGCTGGAGCGCGGCGTGGAGTTCGAGGTGGCGGCCCAGGCGTTCGCGCGCTTCCGGGGCGTCCGCCGGCGGTTTGAGGTGTACCGGGAAGCGCCCCTCGTGGTGGACGACTACGCGCACAACCCCGTCAAGGTGCGGGCCTTCCTGCGGGCCCTGCGGGAGGCGTGGCCGGGCCGGCGCATCGTGGCGGTGTTCCAACCCCACCGCTACTCCCGCACCCGGACCACGTACCACCAGTACGCGGAGAGTTTCGCAGACGCGGACGAGGTGATCGTGACCGAGCTGTACCCTGCGGACGAGCCCCCCGAGCCCGGGGTGAGCGGTCGCCTCATCGCAGACGCCCTGCGCCACCCCGCGGTCCGGTGGGTGCCGGAGCTGGAGGCGGTGGTCCCGCTGTTGCTGTCCACCGTGCGGCCGGACGACGTGGTGGCCACCCTCGGCGCCGGAGACGTGTGGAAGGTTGCGGAACGCCTGGTGGAGGAGCTGGACCGGTGACGTCCGCGGGCAAAGCCACCTCGGCCAGCGTGCTGGAGGCCCTGCGGGCCTGTTGCCGCGACGTGCGCATCGACGAGCCCCTGAGCCGCCACGTGTCGTTCCGCATCGGCGGCCCCGCGGACGTGCTCGTGGTGCCGCGCACCGCCGAGGAGCTGCGCGCGGTCTGCCGCCTGTTGTTCCAGCGCGGCGAGAGGTTCGTGGTACTGGGTCGGGGTTCCAACGTCCTCGTTTCCGATCGCGGGGTCCGGGGCGTGGTGGTGAAGGTGGGGCACGGGCTGGACCGCGTGCGGTGGGACGGCACATCGTTGCGGGCGGAAGCCGGCGTGGGGCTGCCGCGCCTAGCGTTCCGCGCCGCGGAGCGCGGCCTGCGGGGCCTGGAGTTCGCCGCGGGCATCCCGGGGTCGGTGGGCGGCGCGGTGGTGATGAACGCGGGCGCCCACGGCCACAGCACGCAGGAGGTGGTCCGGGCGGTGCACGTGGTGACCCCCTCCGGCGAGCAGGTGTGGCCCGCTCACGCCATGGGGTTCGGGTACCGGACGAGCCGGCTGCAGTCGGAAGCGGGCGTGGTGGTGGAGGTGGAGATGTCGCTGTCGGCGGACGACCCGGCGGAGGTCTCAGACCGCCTGCACACGTGGTTGCGGCACCGCGGCGCCACCCAGCCGGTCCGGCTCCCCTCTTCCGGGTGCATCTTCCGGAACCCGCCCGGGGACGCCGCGGGGCGGCTCGTGGACCTGGCGGGCGGGAAGGGCTTGCGGGAGGGAGGGGTGGAGGTCTCCACCCTGCACGCCAACTACGTGGTGAACACCGGCGGGGGTCGAGCGGAGGACGTGCTGCGGCTTGTGGAGCGGGTGCGGGAGCGGGTGCGCCGGGCGTTTGGGGTCGAGCTGGAGCTGGAAGTCCAGCTGGTGGGGGAGTTTTAGTGCGAGAACCGCACGGCCTGGAACTGGTCCTGCGCCTGCTGCGTCTCGGCGTGGTGCTGTCGTGGGTCGCCGCGGTGGTGAGCGTGGCGGATTCTTCCGCCTTCTCAGTTCGCCGGGTGGAGGTGTACGGCACGCAGACCCTGTCGGAGGACTGGGTGCGGTCCAGCTCCGGAGTCCGCGTGGGACAGCCCCTCGTGAGCGTGGACCCGCAGGCGGTGCGAGCTCGCCTGCTCT
>JBEQAH010000205.1:0-3796 GCA_041640435.1 bacterium
ACCACCTCCGTGCCCAGGGACCGGGCGAAGGCCACCGCCTCCTCGGGGCTGCTCGCAACCGCGCTCTCGGGCACCGGCTCGCCGATGCGCTGCATGAGGGATCGGAAGCGCTCGCGGTCCTCGGCGTCGTGGATGGCCCGCAACGGCGTCCCGAGGAGCTCCACCCCCAGCCGCGCCAGCACGCCCCGCCGGTCCAGCTCCGCGGCCAGGTTCAACGCCGTCTGTCCCCCCAGGGTGGCCACCAGCCCCTGGGGCCGCTCCGCCTCCAGGACCTGCGCCACCGACTCCACGTGAAGGGGTTCCAGGTAGACGCGGTCCGCGGTCTCCGGGTCCGTCATGATGGTGGCGGGGTTGCTGTTCACCAGCACCACTTCGACCCCTTCCTCCGCGAGCGCGCGACAGGCCTGCGTTCCGGAGTAGTCGAACTCCGCGGCCTGGCCGATCACGATGGGGCCGGAGCCGAGGACCGCGACCTTGTGCAGGTCGGAGCGCCGGGGCATCTCAGGCCGTCCCCGCGGCGCGGGATGGCACCCGGTGGGAGCGGACCTGCTGCAGGAACCGGTCGAACAGGTCTCGGGAGTCCCTGGGCCCGGGCCGCGCCTCGGGATGGAACTGCACCGCCCACACGGGCAGTGCTTCGTGCGACAGACCCTCCACCGTGCCGTCGTGCAGGTTCCGGTGCGTCACGCGTAGCCCGGTTCCCCGCAGGCTCTCCTCCTCCACCGCGTAGCCGTGGTTCTGCGTGGTGATCCGCACGCGGCCGGTGTCGACCTCCAGCACGGGGTGGTTGGACCCGCGGTGGCCGAAGGGGAGCTTGAAGGTCCGTGCACCCGCGCCCAGGGCCACCAGCTGGTTACCGAGACACACCCCGAAGATGGGGACCCGGCCCCACAGGGCGCGCACCTGGGCCGCCACCGCCACGAGCCGCGCCGGGTCGCCGGGCCCGTTGCTCAGTACCACGCCGTCCGGCCGCAGCGCAACCAGCTCCGCGGCGCTGGCCCGGTGGGGTACAACGACCACCTCGCAGCCGCGGTCCGCAAGCTCGCGGACGATGCCCATCTTCGCCCCGCAGTCCACCACCACGACCCGGGGCCCGGACCCCGGGAGGACAAAGGGCGCGGGGGGCGACACCTCGTCCACCAGGTCTACCCGCGACAGGTCCGGGATGCGCCGCGCGCGCTCCACGAGGTCCTGTGGGTCGTGCTCGCCCACGGCCAGGACCCCCCGCCGCAGCCCGCCCGTGCGCAGGTGCCGGACCAGCCGGCGCGTGTCCACCCCTTCCAGGGCCACCACGCCCCAGCTTCGCAGGTACTCCGCAAGGGTCATGCGGCCGGCCCAGTGGAAGGTATAGGGGCTCGCGTGCCGGACCACGAAGCCGCGGAGGAACGGTCGCCGCGACTCCGCCCACGCCGGGTCCACCCCGTACGTCCCCACCACGGGGAACGCCATGACCACGATCTGGCCTGCGTACGACGGGTCTGTGAGAACCTCCGGGTAACCGGTGATGCTGGTGGTGAACACCACTTCTCCCGCGACCTGCCCTTCGGCCCCCACGCTCCTGCCCTCGAGGACCATCCCGTCATCCAGCGCCAGGAATGCCTGCACCGGTCACCTCCGAGTGGCATGATCATGCATCATATCGCATTATTATTCAACCCCGGGCACAAAAGGAGCGCCCGCAGCGGTCCTGCGGGCGCCACTCCAGGGCTCTGCTGTCGCCATAGCTCCCTCCCGGAGAGCCTTCATGGCTTTGCCAGGGAGTCTAACAGGTCGCGCGGGCTGACGTAAAGCCCCAGCAGGCCAGCACCACGGCCGCGGCGGCCAGCCCAGCGGTCTCCGCTCGCAGGACGAGAGGGCCCAGGGAGCACACCTGGCCCACCGCGCGGAGCGCCTCTACCTCCTCCGGGTCGAACCCGCCTTCGGGGCCCACGAACACCGCCAGCTCCCGCGGGCCCGGCCTTGCGAGGACCTCCGCCAGGGGTTCCCCTCCGCCCTCCCACAGCAGCACGCGCTGCGCGTGCTGGGTGAACCGCTCCACCGCCTGCGGGAACTCCACGGGTGGTTCCACCGACGGGACCGTGGCCCGGCGGCACTGCTTGGCCGCCTCCTCCGCCACCCGCCGCCACCGCGCGGACCGGTCGCCGCGCACCACCGACCGCCGCGTACGCACCGGCACGAAGGCTGAGACCCCGAGTTCCGTGCCCATGCGAACCACCAGGTCCATGCGGTCTGCCTTCGGCACGCCCTGGTACAGAGTGAGGCGGTAGGGAACTTGTCGTGCCGCCACAGGCCTCACCACGCGCGCCCGGACAGGCGGGCCCGCATCCAGCAACTCCGCTTCCCACTCGCCGCCCAGGCCGTCGAAGGCGAGGAAACGGTCCCCGGGCCTTAGACGCAGCACATGCAGGGCGTGGTGAGCGTCGCGCGCTTCCAGGATCAGGCTGGTGGCATCACCGGGGTCAACTCGGACCCGCAGCCGCCGCAACTCGTCCCCCCGCGGGAAGGCGGAAGATCACCGCGCGCCACTCGCCGTCGGCCAGGATTCGTTCCGCCACGAAGCCCAGCTCCTGCGCGGCCCGCAGCACGGTATCCAGCGTGCCATCCACCATGCCGGACGCTACCCAGGCCCCGCCGGGCCTCAGGTGTCGGTACACCTGGGGGGCGGCGCGCACGAGGGTTTCCGCGGTGATGTTCATCAGCACTGCGTCCAGCCGTCCCCGCACAGGCCGCAGCAGATCTCCCCGGCACACGTGCACGCGGTCCTGAACGCGGTTAGAGCGCACGTTCGCCGTCGCTACGGAACACGCGAGCCGGTCGTTGTCCACAGCCACCACTCGGGCCCCGAGCTTCGCCGCGGCCACGGCGAGGATGCCGGAGCCCGTCCCCACGTCCGCCACACGCGCACCGCGGCGGACGACCTCCGGAAGGGCCCGCAGGCACAGGCGGGTGGACTCGTGCAGCCCCGTTCCGAAGGCCATGCCGGGGTTGATCACCACCACCACTTCGCCCGGCCGGGCCCGGCGGCGCGACCACGGCGGCCGCACGAGGAACCGACCCACGCGGAACGGGCGGAAGTGGCCGCGGTACGCCGACGCCCACGACCGCGTCCAGACCCTTCGCAGCTGGACCGCCGCGGGGCCCGGGTCGAGGCCGAAGCCGCGCAGAGCACGCAGCCGCTCCCGCAGCGCCTGGGCGGCTTGACGCCCCACCGGTCCGTCGGGCACGTGGGCCACCAGGCGCACCCCTCCCTCCGTGCGCTCCTCCACCAGCCCCGCGGCGAGTTCCAACAGGGCCGCGGCCGCCGCCTCTGAGGCCTCCACGGAGGTGCGCACGGAGACCTCCAGCCACACCCGCGGGCCCATCCGCGCCCGCCTCCTCACTGCAGCAGATCCTTCATGCGGTCCAGGATGCGACGCCGTTGGGGCTGAACATCCAGGCCGAAGCTCTCGGCGAGCCGCAGCAGCAGCTTCCGCTGCTCGGCGGTGAGGCGCCGGGGGATTTCCACCCTCACGCGGAAGTGCAGGTCGCCCCGCCGACCCTCGAGGTCAGGCATCCCGCGCCCCTTCAGCGTCAGCACCTCCCCGGGCTGGACGCCCGCCGGGATCGTGAGGCGTTCGGGGCCGTCCAGAGTGGGCACCTCCACCTCGTCACCCAGGGCCGCCTGCACCATGGACAGGCGCAGTTCCGCATAGAGGTCCTGCCCCTTGCGCTGAAACACGGGGTGGCGCGCCAGGTGGATCACGACGTACAGATCGCCCCGAGGGCCGCCGGCGATGCCGGCCTCGCCCTCCCCGGG
>JBEQAH010000206.1:0-3779 GCA_041640435.1 bacterium
GTGAGGCCTCCGTAGGCCAGCAGCCACCCGCTGCGGTCCGGCGCTCCCAGGTAATACGGGCGCAGCAGGCTCACCCAAACCCCCCGCTCCCGCGCGCGGCGGGCGAGCTCCGCTTCGTCCAGGCCCGGCGCGAGCTCCAGGAAGGCGTGCAGCCCGGCTTCCATGCCGCGCAGCCGGCCAAGGCCGTCCAGGCTCCCCAGGACCTCCCGCAGGGCCGCGCGGCGCTCCGCGTACCGCCGACGCACCCTGCGCACGTGCCGGTCGAAGTCCCCGCTAGCCAGGAAAGCTGCCAGCGCCCGCTGCACCGGCCATGTGGCCCAGTCGCCCGACGCCCTCCGAAGCCGCACAAGACGCTCCCGGAGCCACCCAGGAGCCACCACGTACCCCACCCGAAGGCCGGGCGCCAGCACCTTGGAGAAGGTTCCTACGTACACCACGCGCCCGGAGCCGTCCAGGCCTGCCAGCGCAGGTAGCGGCGGCCCGTCGAAGCGCAGCTCGCTGTCGTAATCGTCCTCCACCACCACGGCATCGCACCGCGCGGCCCACTCCAGCAGGGCGATTCGCCGCGTCACCGACATCCGCACGCCCAGGGGGTACTGGTGGGATGGCGTCACATAGGCGAGCCGGACTTCCTGGACTTCCCTGAGGTGGTCGACCTGAAGGCCGTCGTCATCCACCGGAACCGGCACGAGCTGGGCGCCCCGGTCCTCGAGCACGCGCCGGGCTGCCGGGTAACCCGGTTCCTCCACCGCCACAGGCTGCCGCGGAGGCACGAGCGCCCGGGCCACGAGCTCCAGAGCCCGCACCGCTCCCGGGGTGACCACCACATCCTCGGGCCCGCACCGCAGCCCGCGGGCCCGCCGCAGGTAGTCCGCGATGGCCTCCCGCAGCTCCGGGTCCCCCTCCGCCGGCCCTAGATCCACAGGTGGCTTCTGGCGCGCGAGGAAGCGCCACATGCGTGCCCAGCTCCGCGCGGCCATGGGTTCCACGACCTGGCGGTCGAGCGTGAAGTCCACGTCCCGGGGACCGGGATGGAGCGCCGCCTCGTCCTGCCAGATGGGGGTCCAGGCAGGTGGTCGCGGCGCCTGCCCGACAGAAGGCCTTAAGTCCGGCAGATCGGCCGCCACGTAGGTGCCGGAGCCCCTGCGCGCTTCCAAGTAGCCCTCGGCCAGAAGTTCCTCGTACACCCTGGTCACCAGAGTGCGCGATACCCCGAGGGACTCAGCCAGCGCACGGGTCGAGGGGAGGCGGGAGCCCCTCCGAAGCCTCCCTTCAAGAATCGCGGTGCGGATGTGTTGGGCGAGATCCTTGGACCGCAGGCGTCCGCTCACCGCAAGGCTCAGCTCCATAAGTGGCATTCTCATTTTGCGCGGCACTGGCTGTTTTCACAAGCCACCTCGCTCCGTACCCTTTGGGGCCAGAGACCAGGGTCCTGGGGAGGTGTCTGGATGACCGCGAGGCAGCTCACAGCCGGCGCGCTGGCCACCGCCCTCGTCACCGTGGCCACCATGGCGTTGCGAGTGCCCGTACCCGCCACCCAGGGGTACATCAACCTGGGGGAGACGGCCATCTACCTTTCGGCGTTGCTGCTGGGCCCGGCCTATGGACTGGTTGCGGGAGGGGTGGGGTCGGCGCTCGCTGACCTTCTGGCGGGCTACACGCAGTTCGCGCCTTTCACCCTGGTGATCAAAGGGATCGAGGGGTGGCTGGCGGGTGTGCTGTTCTGGAAGGTCCTGCGCGGACCGGAGCAGACCGGCGCGGCCTGGGCGGTGCGGGCGCTTGGGTCTTGTGCGGTGGCCGGCCTGTGGATGGTGACAGGCTACTACGTGGTGGAGTTCTTCTTCCTCGGGATCGGGCCTGCGGCCGCTGCGGAAGTACCAGGCAACCTGTTCCAGGTGGTGGCCGGTCTCGTGGTGGGCCTGGCGGGCGCTTCCGTGCTGCGCCGCGCAGTGGTCTCACCCCGGTGATGCGGGCCGGGAAGGTCCCGCCCGAGCTCCTGGAGCGCCTGGTCTACCCCCACCTGGGTCGACGGCCCGACGTGCTGGTGCGAGCGCGGGTGGGGGAGGACTGCGCGGTGGTGGACTTCGGAGAGTGGGTGTGCGTCCTCACCACCGACCCCATCACCGGTGCAGGGCGCAACCTGGGCCGGATCGCGGTGTACGTGGCCACCAACGACCTGGCGGCCACAGGGGCGGAACCGGTGGCCCTGCTGGTGGACGTGCTGCTGCGGGAAGGAGCCGACGAGCAGGAGCTGTCGGAACTGATGGAAGAGCTGGGCCGCACGGCGGCGGAGGTGGGAGCCGAGGTGGTGGGCGGGCACACCGAGGTGACCGCGGGCCTGGACCGAACCCTGGTGGTGATGACCGCGGTGGGACGCGCGCGCAAGGACGCCTTCGTCACCAGCTCCGGCGCTCGGCCGGGTGACGTCCAGCTGTTGACCAAGGCCGCGGGGCTGGAGGGGACCGCCATCCTCGCGTCCGACTTTGAGGAGTACTTCCGAAAGCGGCTGGGCCCTGAAGTGGTCCGGCGCGCGCAGCGGTTCCTGGACGAGATCAGCGTGCTGGCAGAAGGGCGGGTAGCGGTGGGGGCTGGTGCCCGGGCCATGCACGACGCGACGGAAGGCGGGGTTGTGGGTGCAGCCCTGGAGATGGCGCACGCCTCCGGGGTCGGGGTGGAGTTGTACGTGGACCGGGTGCCCGTGCGGCCGGAGACCGAGGCGATCTGCGGTGTCGTGGGCCTGGACCCTCTGGGGCTGGTGAGCAGCGGGGCTTTGCTCGTGGCGACCCCTGAACCGGAACGGACGCTCTCCGCGCTGCACGGTGCGGGGATCGCTGCCACCGAGGTGGGCCGGTTTACCGAGCGGGGTCGCTGGCGAGTCGCCGGCTGCTCTCGGGAACCTCTGGAGGCCTACCCGAGGGACGAGCTGTGGCGGGCGCTGGAACTCCTGTCGGAAGGAGGGCGGTAGCCATGCAGCAGACCGGGACGGAGCGGGTCAAGCGGGGGCTCGCGCAGATGCTGAAGGGCGGGGTCATCATGGACGTCACCACACCCGAGCAGGCCCGCATCGCCGAGGACGCAGGCGCGGTGGCGGTCATGGCTCTGGAGCGGGTGCCTGCGGACATCCGGGCCGCGGGCGGGGTGGCCCGGATGGCCGACCCCGCCCGCGTGAAGGCCATCATGGCCGCGGTGACCATCCCCGTGATGGCCAAAGTACGCATCGGCCACTTCGTGGAAGCACAGGTGCTGGAGGCCATCGGGGTGGACTTCATCGACGAGAGCGAGGTCCTGACCCCCGCGGACGAGCGCTACCACATCGACAAGCGCCGCTTCCGGGTTCCGTTCGTGTGCGGGGCGCGGGACCTGGGCGAGGCGCTGCGGCGGATCGGCGAGGGCGCGGCCATGATCCGCACCAAGGGCGAGGCGGGCACGGGCAACGTGGTGGAGGCGGTCCGGCACGTGCGCCAGATCCTCGACGAGATCCGGCGGCTGCAGGTCCTGCCGGAGGAGGAGCTCATGACCGCGGCCCGGGAGCTTCAGGCACCCTACGACCTCGTGCTGGAGGTGCGTAGGCTGGGACGGCTCCCCGTGGTGAACTTCGCGGCAGGAGGGATCGCCACCCCCGCGGACGCGGCGCTCATGATGCAGCTGGGCTGCGACGGCGTGTTCGTGGGTTCTGGCATCTTCAAGTCGGAAGACCCCGCGCGCCGGGCGCGGGCCATCGTGGACGCGGTGGCACACTTCGACGACCCCGAGGCGGTCGCGCGGGCCTGCGAAGGCCT
>JBEQAH010000207.1:0-3767 GCA_041640435.1 bacterium
TGTCAAGGAGCGACCGTGCCGCCCGCGTCAAGTATCGGGAAGCCTACCGGCGGATCCACGAACGCATCGTGCGCGGGGAGTACCGCCCCGGCCAGCGGGTGACCATCGAGGCGCTGGTGCGGGAGCTGGGGATGAGCCACACACCCATCCGGGAGGCTCTGCGGCAGCTGGAGGCCCAGGGGGTGGTGACCTACCGGGCTCACGTGGGCGCCCGGGTGGCGGAGGTCGACCTGCGGGCGTACGGGGAGACGCTGTCGGCTCTGGCTGTGCTGGAAGGGTGGGCCACCGCCCTGGCCGCACCCCGCATCAGCTTCCGAGTGCTGGAGCGCCTGCGGGCGTTGAACCGCCACATGCGGCGGGCCGCGGAAGCAGGAGACTACCGCACCTTCGACCGACTCAACCGCCGGTTCCACCTGTCCTTGTGCGCCGCGTCCGGCCAGCGGTACCTGATGGAGCTGTTGGACACCACCTGGAATCGGCTGGACGCCGTACGCCGCAGCGTCTTCCCCTTTATCCCCCACCGGGCCCTGCGCTCGGTTCAGGAGCACGACCGAATCCTGGACCTGATCCAGCGGAAGAGCTCGCCCGGGCGGCTGGAGGCGTTTGCACGCCAGCACAAGCTGCGGACCCTGCGAACCTACGTGCGCTGGGGCGCGCAGCGCGCCGACCGCCCCAGCGCCACCGTGGCGTCAGCTGGAGGAGAGCGAGGTGCGTGAGCGGCTGCGCGGGTCCATCGTGCCGCTGGTGACCCCCTTCCGGGACGGAGCGGTGGACGAGGAGGCGCTGCGGGGCCTCATCGAGTGGCAGATCGCCTCCGGGACTCACGGGATCTCCGTGTGCGGCACCACGGGCGAACCCACGTCCCTGTCGCTGGAGGAACGCAAGCGGGTCATCGAGCTCGCGGTGCGGACCGTGGCGGGGCGGGTTCCGGTGGTGGCGGGGGTCGGGAGCAACCACCACGGGGAGACGGTGGAGCTCGCGCGGTTCGCGGAGCGGGTGGGCGCGGACGCGGTGTTGGTCCTGGTGCCCTACCATGTCCGGCCAACCCAGGAGGGGCTGTACCAGCACTTTCGGGCCGTGGCCCGCAGCACCCGGTTGCCCGTCATCGTGTACAACATCCCCGGCCGGACCGCGGTGAACCTGGAGGTGGAGACCCTGGCGCGGCTGCGGCGGGACTGCGACAACGTGGTGGGCGTCAAGGAGGCGAACCGGGACTTCGAGCACGTCAACCGCGTCCTGTGGGCCTGCGGCCGTGACTTCCTCCTGTTCAGCGGGATCGAGCTGCTGTGCTATCCGATGCTGGCCATCGGGGGGACCGGGTTCATCAGCGCCACCGCCAACTTGGTCCCTGCCCTGTGCGCGCAGCTGTACGAGCGCTGGCGGGCGGGGGATGTGCATGGCGCCCTGGACCTGCACTACCAGCTCCTGCCCCTCAACGACGTGCTGTTCGTGGAGACCAACCCCGGCCCGGTGAAGTACGCGCTGAGCCTGATGGGCCGCATCGCCCCGGAGATCCGCCTGCCCCTGGTTCTCCCCTCGGAGCCAAACCGGCGGCGGATCCGCGACACCCTGGCGCAGTACGGCTTGCTGTCCCAAGGGGTGGAGGAGGCGGCCGGGTGAGGCGGGTACGGTTTGCGGCCGCGGGCCGGGTACACGAGGGCGAGTTCCGGGACGGCTGGCTATTGGATGCGGCGGGGCGGCGCTACGCGCCCGAGGAGGTGGCCTGGCTACCCCCCGTGGTCCCGACCAAGGTCGTGGGCGTGGCGCTGAACTTCGCGGACCACGCCGACGAGCTGGGGGTGCGTACGCCTGAAGAGCCCGCGCTGTTCTTCAAGCCCCCCTCAAGCCTCGTGGGACACCGAGCTCCGGTCCTGTACCCACCGGGCGTGCGCCACCTGCACCAGGAGGTCGAGCTGGCGGTGGTGATCGGCCGCCGCTGCCGGCGCGTCCGGCCGGAGGACGCCTACGGGGTGATCTGCGGCTACACCATCGCCAACGATGTGACGGTGCGCGACTTCGTGGGCAACTTCTACCGGCCGCCCGTGCGCGCCAAGGGGTACGACACCTTCGCCCCCGTGGGCCCGTGGGTGGTGGAGGGCGAGATCGAAGACCCCCACGGCTTAGCGTTGCGGGCGTATGTGAACGGCCAGCTGCGGCAGCAGGGCAACACCGCTCAGCTCCTCTGGCGCGTCCCCGAGCTGGTGGCCTTTGTTTCGTCCATCATGACCCTGGAGCCCGACGACCTGATCCTTACCGGCACCCCGCGGGGGGTGGCGCCGGTGCACCCGGGCGATGTGATGAGGCTGGAGGTAGAGGGGATCGGGACTCTCGAGAACCGTGTGGTGGCGGAAGGGGTTTAGCTCATCCGCCGAGGGCCCGCGGAGTGGGTGGTAGAGTGTTGGCGGGGCTTTCGGGGAGGGGTTGAGATGGCAGCCAGGACGGGAGCTCAGTACCTGGAGGGTTTGCGCAGCCGGCCGCGGGAGTTGTGGTACGGGGGGAAGCGGGTGGAGGACCCGACGGAGCACCCTGCCTTCCGGAACATCACCCGCAGCGTGGCAGCCCTGTACGACCTCCAGCACGACCCGGCCCTGCGGGAGGAGATGACGTACCCCTCGCCCACCACGGGGGAACCGGTGGGCCTTTCGTTCCTCATCCCGCGCAGCGTGGACGATCTGGTCCGTGCCCGCCGCATGATGAAGCGCTGGGCAGACTACTCGGGCGGGTTCATGGGACGCACTCCCGACTACCTGAACCGGGCCCTGGTGGGGTACGCGTCCGCGGCGGACTACTGTGCGGAGCTGGACCCCCGCTTCGGCGAGAACATCCGACGCTACTACGAATACGTGCGGGAAGCGGACCTGTGCCTGACCCACACCCTGATCAACCCGCAGGCCAACCGGTCTGTGGGGCCCAGCAAGCAGGCTGACCCGTACCTGGCCTGCCGGGTGGTGCAGGAGGACGCGCAGGGCATCGTGTTGCGCGGGGCGCGGATGTTGGCCACGCTGCCCACCGCGGACGAGATCATGGTGTTCCCCTCCACGCTGCTGAGGAGCGGGGAGGAAGACGCGCCGTACGCCTTCGCGGTGGCCCTGCCCTGTGATGCCCCCGGGCTGCGGTTCCAGTGCCGCGAGTCCTTCGACTACGGGCGCTCCCCCTTCGACCACCCTTTGGCAAGCCGATTCGAGGAGATGGACGCGGTGGTGCTGTTCGACGACGTCCGGGTGCCGTGGGAGCGGGTGTTCCTCCTCCGGGACGTGGATCGGTGCAACCGGGCCTTTGCCGCCACGGGAGCCGTGGCCTTCATGGCCCACCAGGTGGTCACGAAGAACGTGGCGAAGACGGAGTTCCTCCTCGGGGTGGCTTCGTTGATCGTGGACACCATCGCCATCGAGAGCTTCCAGCACGTGCACGAGAAGATCGCGGAGATCGTCGTGGTCCTGGAAGCGATGCGAGCCTTCCTGGTGGCCAGCGAGGTGGAGGCGCAGCCCAACCGCTGGGGCGTGCTGCAACCTGCCTGGCCTCCCCTGGACGCGGCCCGAAACCTGTACGTGCGCGCCTATCCGCGCCTGGTGGAGATCCTGCAGCAGCTGGGCGCCTCGGGGCTCATGGCCATCCCCACCGAGGAGGACCTCAAGGGGCCGCTGGCCCCGGAGATCCGGCGCTACTACCAGGCGGCGCGGGCGGACGCGGTGGAGCGGATCAAGCTGTTCCGGCTCGCGTGGGACATCGCCCTCAGCGCCTTCGGGTCCCGCCAGGTCCTCTACGAA
>JBEQAH010000208.1:0-3764 GCA_041640435.1 bacterium
CTGCTTTCTGCTCCCGGACATTGATCCAGGCATCCAGGCGCTGGTCCAGCTGCTGGACGGTGCTGCGGAGCTGCCGGATATCCTGGCGAATCTCCGCGTGGCCGCGGGAGCACTCCTCCGCCTTGCCTTCAAGGTACGCAACTCGCTCTTCGAGAGTGCGCTGTCGCACCGTTTGCCTCCAGTCAAAAGGCTACCACGGCCGGGCTAACGCGTGGTGTACAATTCTTCGGGAGATCGCGCGGATGTGCCGTTCACGGTCCGAGACCTGCAGGACCTGTTCACACTGCTGGAGCAGCACCCGGAGTGGAAGAGCGCCCTGAGGGCCTCGCTGCTGGGGGAGGAGTTCCTCCAGCTGCGTGCTCTGGTTCGCGAACTGGCTGAGGCCCGGAAGGGGACTCGGGAAGAACCGCACGGCGAGCTGGTCCGTCAGAGTAGGAGCTGAGCTGATGCGCGCCGGGGAGAGACTGACTCAGAGGAGGCATCGCAGGGCACCGGTGCACGAGCTGTTCCCGGCCCAGGGGCAGCGGACCGAGAAGGAGTACTTCGCCCTGCCCGATGCGAATCGCTACATCTAGTTATCCGACGGAGAGCTGATCAAGCCGCCGCATCCCACGGACTGCCACCAGGTGGCCGTTCTGGAGCTGGCCGTGCGCCTGAGGCAGTTTGTCGTCGAAAACGGGTTGGGGCACGTCCGGATCGCGCCGTTGCCGGTGCGGTCATGGCCAGGTAAGATCCGAGAGCCGGACATCTTCTTCATCTCGAGCGAGCAGGGCGAACGCATCCACCAACAGGTTTGCGGCATCCCCGACCTGGTGGTGGAGGTCACGTCTGCTGCGACTGCCCGGGCGGATCGGATGGAGAAGCTTCAGGAATATGCCCGGGCCGGGGTCCGCGAGTACTGGATTGTCGACCCGGACGCGCGGACCGTCAAAGTGTATAGCTTAGAGGGCGGGCGTACCTGCTGCGCGGCAGATGCGGCCCGGGAGAAGTGGCCTCGTCGGGACTGCTTCCCGGCTTTCAGGTACCCGTGGAGGCCGTGGTAGGGACCGCTGGTTGAGGGGACATTAAGCAAATGCGGGAGACGCTGCAGGCGCTTGCCGGGATGGGACACATGGAACAAGAAGAAATGGTAAGAAGGCTGGAAGACTACAGACTGGAGTCCCTTCATCGGGACCGGGCTGCGTTGTACTTCCATGAGATCCTCCGTCGGATCCGCGTGGTGGATCACGAGCAGCTCGGGCTGCTTCTGGATGACGCGCTGGATGCAGGCCGCATCTCCCGGGAGGAACGAGGAGAGATCCTCTGGGCCGACGTCGTCGTCGAGGGGAAGACTTACGACGGCCGGGAGGTTTACTTGTTGGCCGAGGTCTCCGTGACGGTTGCGGCTGACGACATTCGCCGGGCGCGGACCAGGGCGCAGTTGCTGGAAAAGGCCACGGGGCGCCCCGTTCTCCCTGCTGTGGCTGGCCGGGAGCTCGCCCGCGATCCCGAGACGCTGCAGGAAGCTGCAACCGTCTGGTGCCTGCTCGACGGCAAGACCGCGGCGCCCGGCCCTGCTTAGCGCTTCGTGGCGCCAGCTTCGCGCGGGCTATCAACGGTCTCTGTTTTCCTTTGGTGGCGTACACGCGCGGGGGCACGGCTCAAGTTTGCGCGGCGCGCTAGAATGGGACTGTGGCGTGGGATCAGGTAACGCTTATTCTGGTAACCGTAGTGGCGGCGGTCCTGACGGGAGCCGTTTACAACAACGGCCGGCTCGACGACATTAACCGGCGCCTTGACGACGTGCAGCACAGGATCAGCGGCCTGCGGGAGGACATCAACGCCCGCTTCGCCGAACGCCGGGAGATACGGGCTCTTCTTGAGGAAGCCGTACGGACCCGGGCCGGCTCGTAGCACTTCAGGTTGCGTGCCTCAAAGTCGGCGGCGTTTGAGGAGCCACTGAGGAAAGTGTGAGCCGGGCGTACCTTGACCGGGAGGAGTTTGAGCGCTGGCGGCAGGAGGCGGGCCGGGCTCTGGAGGGCGCACGGGTCCAGGCCGGGGCCGGACTCCACAACTGGGCCTGTTTCGCGGCGGAGCAAGCGGGCCAGCTGGCCCTCAAGGCTCTCCTGCACGGCCTCGGTCGCGGCCCGTGGGGCCACGACCTGATGCGCTTGAGCGAGATGGTACAAGCCGCCGGCCTTGAGATGCCCGAGGAGGTGGTGGCGACTTTGCGCCGCCTCGGGAGGCACTATATCCCCTCCCGTGACCCCGACGCCCACGCGGCCGGTTTCCCGGGGGTCCACTACGGGCCCGAGGACGCCCGGGAGGCCATTGCGGACGCGGAGCGTGTGCTGGCTTACGTGGACCAGACCTGGAGGTCGCTAGGTGGCTGAAGTCCTGGAACAGCGGGAGCGCCAGCGCGCGCAGCTCCTCGGCCTCGCGCGGGCCTACGTGGAGCAGCTGGCGGCCCGTGTTCCGGTTGTGGCGGCGGCAGTGGTAGGGTCCGTGGCCCGAGGCGACTTCAACGTGTGGAGCGACGTGGACGTGGTGGTGGTGTCCGAGGGCTTGCCTGCACGTGCCCCAGACCGCGCGGCCGTCCTGGCGGCCGACGCACCTCCGGGGGTCCAGCCGGTGGGGTTCACGCCCGACGAGTTCCGCAAAGCGTGGGAGCGGAGGAACCCCCTTGCGCGGAGCGTGGCCGGGGAAGGCGTGGTCCTGGTGGGCGAAGCTTTCTTTGCTGACGTAGCCAGGGCCCACACGCGCTGATTCCCGGGCCCCCTGCGATCCCTTCTGCGCGGAGGAGGATCTCTCCCGCCTCGTCCCGTAACACGAGTCGCTCGGCCAGAAGAGGCTCCACCCCCTCGAGCGCCTCCACAATGGCGCAGGCGGACTCCTCAAACCCCAGACCGAAACGCCTGCCGAGGCTGCCTGTCCCAACCCGGAGCTCGTGCAGCATCCTGCCGTGCCCCTGCAGAATCGCCGCCTGGACCTGGAACCGCCGGCATCTCCTTCTCCAGGCCAGGGCTTCAAAGCGACGGTCCATGTCCTCCCGCCGGAGCGGGGTAGTGTCGGGCTTGACATACAGTACCCAGTATGGTATAAAACCCACGAGACGGCTTGATGCGTGGAGGTGAGCCATGCGCGGGTGCGTGGGGACCACGGAACGCGTTGTCCGGGCCCTTATAGGTCTGGGAGCGCTGCTGCTGGCACTGCAACAGGGTGGCTCCGCCTTGGCCTATGTCCTGTACGCGGTCGCGGCGGTTGGCTTCGTCACCGCGCTGGTGGGTCGCTGCCCCTTGTGGGCGGTTTTGGGCATCCAGACCTGTGACAAGGCGCGGAGCTGACGGGGAGGAGGCGATGACTCAAGCTGCCACGGGCCAGTCGGAGGTGATGCGCGCCCGCGTGTCCCTGCTGCCGGAGGGCCGCTACCGGTTCCGGGTAGAGATGGACCGGCCGGAGTGGACCCTCCTAGTGGATGAACCGCCGCCCATCGGTGAGGGCGCTGGGCCCAATCCTGCCCGCTTGCTGGCGGTCGCCGTGGGGCACTGCCTGGCCAGCAGCCTGCGCTACTGTCTGGAGCGGGCCCGCACGCCTGCGGACGTGTCGGCTACAGTCGACGTGGAGGTGCGCCGCAACGAACGGGGCCGCTGGCGGGTCGCCCGCGTTCAAGTGCGGTTGAACCTCTCCGGGGTTGACCCCGCACGGCAGTCCGCCGTGGACCGGTGCCTCGGCCTGTTCGAGGACTTCTGTATCGTCACTGAGAGCGTGCGCAAGGGGGTCCTGGT
>JBEQAH010000209.1:0-3753 GCA_041640435.1 bacterium
TTCCACTTGCCCCTGGCGCAGCACCCCGACCCCTCCGCGGAGTACGCGAGACGGCACCAGCTCTGGCTGGACCTGCAGCACAACCCGGACCGCCACCTGCCCCGGGACGGGGAGGCGGCGCCCCTCGTGGAGGAGAAGTGGAGGTGCATCCGCGCGCTGGAGTCGCCCTCCCTCACCCGGAGGGCGCGCCGTGAGCTGACCCGGCGGATCCGGGAGATCAACCAGCTGCTGCGCGCTCGCCTGCACGACCGGCTGCAGGCGCTTGAGGCGGAGCTCAGGGCACTCAGGGCCGCCGCGGAGGAGCGGGAAGCCGCCACCCACCGAGGCTACGCCTTCTTCCTGTTCGAGGCGGCGGAGCTGCGGGCGGCGCTTCAGGTGGGCGCGGGGACGCGGTGCTGACGGGTCCTCCCGTGGTGGCGGAAGGCTTGGGCAGGCGGTTCGGCCGCGTGGTGGCGCTTCGCGGTGTGAGCTTCGTCGTGCCGGCCGGCAGCTGCCTGTTACTGGCAGGTCCCAACGGTGCCGGCAAGACCACCCTGCTGCGCATCCTCGCCACGGCCCTGCGGCCAACGGAGGGCCGGGCCCGCGTCTGCGGCCGGGACGTGGTGCGGGAGGCAGACCGGGTGCGGGAGGTGTGTGCGTACCTCGGGAGCAGCTCAGGCGTGTACGGTGCGCTTTCAGGCCGGGAGAACCTGCACTTCGCCGCCGATATGGCAGGCCGACCTCGGGCAGCGGCCGACCGGTGGCTCGAGCGGGTCGGCCTGGTGCCCGTGGCCCACCGCCCCGCGGCCACATACAGCCTGGGGATGCGCCGCCGCCTCTCCCTGGCCCGGGTGGGGCTGCTGGAGCCCGCGGTCCTGCTCGCGGACGAGCCGTTCGTGGGTCTGGACGAGGCGGGCGTTGGACTGGTCCGCGAGCTCGTGGACGAGGTCCGGCGCCGGGGTGGGGGTGTCGTACTGGCCACGCACGACTGGGACCGGGCGCAGCCCTTGGGCGACCGGGTGTTGCTGCTCAGGGACGGCCGTCCTCAGACCGAAGGGGCCTGCGCAGCGGCTTCGGCGGGAGGGCTGCGGTGAGGGCGCTGCGGCGTGTCTGGACCCTGGCAGCGAAGGACCTGCGCGTGGAGGGGAGGAGTCTGGAAGCGCTCGTGCCCTCCGGCAGCTTCGGCCTGCTGGTCGTCCTCGTGCTCGGACTGACACAGGGCACAGAGCCGGACCGGGCGCCTGCGGTGCTGTGGGTGGCGCTGGCCCTGGCGGCGGTGCTGTTGGTGGAGCGCACCACGGAGCGGGAAGGCGAGGAGGGTACCCTGGAGGCACTCCTGTTATACCCCGGCAGCCGGGAGGACCTGTTCTGGGGAAGATGGCTTGCCCTCGTTGTGCTGCTGCTGGCGCTGGGCCTGGTCATGGGCGCTGCACAGGTCGTGCTGTTCGGCGTACGGCTCGGGCTCGGCTGGCCGCAGCTCGTGGCCACGGGGCTGCTGGCGGCCTGCGGGCTCGCGGCGGTGGGCGTTCTTCTATCGGCCCTCATGGTGAACGTACGGGGCGGACACCTGCTGATGCCGCTTTTGCTCCTCCCCACCGGCCTGCCCGTCCTGCTGGCGGGGATCCGGCTGACCGAGGCGGCGCTGACGTCAGGTGCCCCTGGCCCGTGGATCGGCGTGCTCGTGGTCTTCGACGCCCTGTTCCTGCTCGTGGGCCCGCCGCTGTTCGCAGCGGTGGTGGAGGGCTAGCGATGCTCCGGGCGTTCCTCGGCGGCGCCACCGCAGGTCTGGTCCTCCTGGGCCTCGCCCTGGCGCTGTGGTGGAGTCCTCCTGACGCCTACCAGGGGCAGTACGTGCGGATCATGTACGTGCATGTGCCGAGCGCCCTCGCGGCCTACGTCGCCGCGGCCGTCACGTGCGCCTCCGGAGCCCTGTACCTGTGGCGTCGGCAGCTGCGGTACGACCACGTGGCTCAGGCGGGCGCGGAGCTCACGGTCCTGTTCTCGGGGCTTACGCTGCTGTCGGGGATGCTCTGGGGCAGGCCGGTGTGGGGAGTGTGGTGGGCCTGGGACGCGCGCCTGGTGACCACCGCGGTGCTGTTCCTCCTGTATGTGGGTTGCGTGCTCGTGCGCGGCCTTTCGGACGACCCGGAACGCGGCCGGTCTCTGGCGTCCGTGGTGGGCGTGGTGGGATTCCTGGACGTGCCGTTGGTGCACTACTCGGTGGTTTGGTTCCGGACCCTGCACCAGCCTCCGTCCATCGGGCCGAGCGGGGTAACGATCGCACCGGCGCTGCTTGTGCCGCTTCTGGTGAACAGCCTGGCGTACCTGGCGCTCGTGGGGTACCTTCTGGTCGAGCGCGCCCGTCTGGCGCGTCTGGAGGCAGCTCAGTGAACCCGTGGGTTTGGGTGGTGGCCGCGTATGCCTGCGCGGCGCTCGTGCTGGGCGGCTACGCCCTGTGGGTGCGGAGGCGGCTTCGGGAGGCGGAGGCCTCACAGGAGGTGGAGGGGTGAAGCGACTCCGGCTGCTGGCCGCGGTCGGGCTTGTGGTGGGCTCGCTGGGCTACGTGGTGGCCGGCGGGCTTCGGGAGGCGGTAGTGTACTACGTCACCCCCACGGAGCTGCTCGACGGCCGGGTGCAGGCCGGTCGTCCGGTGCGGGTGGGCGGCCAGGTGGTGGAGGGATCCCTGGTGAGGGAGGAAGGGACCGGCGAGCTGCGTTTCGTGCTCACGGACGGCCGCACCCGACTGCCCGTGCGATTCCGGGGCCGTGTGGACGGGCTGCTGGTGGAGGGCCAGGGCGCGGTGGTGGAGGGCCGGCTTGAGGCCGGCGTCCTGCACGCCCATAACGTGGTGGTGAAGCACTCCGAGGAGTACCGGCCGCCGGAGTAGTCGGCTTGACGCGCGGCCCGGGGCTTTCGGAAAATGGCCGCGGACCTTCGCGAAGGGGGCCTGCAAGGCCCCTTTTTTGTGTTCGAAAGAGGATTCCGCGAGCGCGGGGTCAAAACTGGAACGCGCCAGCGACGCAGGGCCAGGAGGGGAGTTGCGGGAACGTCCAGCGAGCCGATGGCGCGACAACGGGAGCGTGGGCGCGCTCGTGGGCGCGCTGCTGGTGGGTCTGGTGGCTTCCGGTTGCCAGCCGTTTGTGCGGGTTTCCACGGACGCCCGGGAGGTCTACGAGCCGCTTCCGGGGTTTGCGGTGCGGATGAACTTCATACCCCGCAAGCCCAACGCGGACGAAGGAGGGAAGATCTACCAGGCCCGCTGCGCCGTCTGCCACGGGCCCGAGGGGCGAGGGGACGGCCCCATGGCGGCGCAGCTCACCGCGCCCGAGAAGAACCCGTACACGGACTTCTTGAGTTTGTTCCGGATCCACCCGCGGGGTGAGCCGCTCCCCAGCCGGCCCGCGCGGTTTGACAACCTGGACCAGATGCGGCTGAACGCGCCCTTCGCTCTGTTCGAGACTATCGCCCGCGGCCGCCCGCACACCGCCATGCCCGGGTTCCAGCACCCCGCCTACGGGGCCGCGGACGGGGGCGAGCCGCGGCTCACAGACCAGCAGATCTGGGACGTGCTCTTCTGGGCATGGAGCCGCACCACCACGCGGGAGCGGCTCGCCCAGGGGCGGCGGATCTACAACCAGCTGTGCGCGAGCTGCCACGGGGTGGCGGGGGACGGCAGGGGCCCGGAGGCGGCGCGCATCCGCGAGCAGGTGTGGACGTGGGCGCGCGGGGTCGGGCCCGGGATTTTCACCGACCGCGACTGGATGGCCTACCGCA
>JBEQAH010000210.1:0-3746 GCA_041640435.1 bacterium
CCTGCTCAAACTTCCTTTGAAGGAATTGCCGGTCCTGCGGCTTCAACAGGCCCATACCACCCTCCCCAGATACGATACTCTGTAGTGTATATTGCGGAGTCGCCGAGACCCTGTCAAGAGCTCTCGCCTGGGTCCGCGAACGCTGGGGCACCGGGCACACCACCCTCCCGACCCATAGCCTAGCGAAATCGCCCGACCCATAGATGTGCGGCTACCCCGGAGCGGCCGAGGGCGCCCGCAGTACAGAGCTTGGGGGGCGCGACCGTCCCGCGCCTCCCAGGCTACCCGGGAGGCGCTGAAGGCGCCTGAAGCACATGGGACTTTCCATCCGGAGAGGCCTCCCCTGCTGCGGCCGAACGCGGCCACAGCCGGAGAAGCGGAGGCGCCCCAAGCGAGAGGATCGGAGGAGCAGCCCCTGCAAGCCCGGAGCGCCTGCAGACGTAGCCGGGCGGGTTCGGAGCCGCTTCGCCCGCAGGGAAGGGCTGAAACGTCCTGAGCTCATGGAGGCGCCTCCCTGGCTCCTGAGATCCGAGCCCCGACCGCCCGGGTGCGCTACACTATCTGCCGAACGGCCGGACGGCCGACAAGTGGGATGGTAGCGAGGAGGACACATGGAACGAGGAATGACGCGCCTACTCGTCGGGTTTCTCAGCGTCCTGGTGCTCTCGGCCGCAGCTCGTGCCCAAGTCCCCGCCACAGTGCGCGTGGGCACCCTCAAACTCGTGGGAGGCGCTCCCCTGTTCTGGGCGGAGGAGCGCGGTTACTTCCGGGAAGAGGGGCTCGACGTGCGCATGGTGTACTTCGGCGCCGCGGCTCCCGTGGCGACCGCGACAGCCACGGGCGACGTGGAGGTGGGGGCCACCGGGATCACCGGCACGCTCTTCAACCTGGCCGCGGGCGGGGGGAAGATCTGGCTCGTGGCGGACCGGGGCCAGGAGAGGCCCGGCTATCCCCTCAATGCGGTGGTGGTGCCGAAATCCAGCTACGACGCGGGCGCGCGCAACCTGCGGGATCTGCGCGGCAAGCGGCTCGGGCTCACGACGCTCGGGTCCACTTTCCACTATCAGATCGCCAAGCTGCTCGAGCGGGAGGGCTTGACGGCGCAGGACGTGGAGCTGGTGCCGCTGCGGGACCTCTCCCTGGTGGTGCAGGCCTTGAGAGCCGGGCAGATCGCCGCGGCCATCCTGTCCCCGCCGTGGGGAGCGGTGGCGGAGGAGGAGGGATGGGGAAAGGTCCTGTTCTACGTGGGGGATCGCCTGGTGAACCAGGTCACCGGCGTGTTCTACGGAGAGCGCATGCGGCAAAACCGAGCCCTGGGGGTGGCCTTCATGAAGGCGTACGTGCGGGCCACGCGCGAGTACTTCGACAGCTGCCTGCGCAAGCCCGCCCGCCCGCTGTGCGAGTCCATTGTGCGGACCACCGCCCGGGTGGTGGGCGCCCCCGAATCCGCGGTGCGTAAGTCTTTGCCGTACATCGACCGGAACGCGCGCCTGTACGTACTGGACATCGAGCGCCAGATCGCCTGGTACCTGCAGAACGGGATGCTCCAGCGGCCACTTTCGGTGCAGCAGTTCGTGGACACAAGCTTCGTGAACGAGGCGGTGCGCCAGCTGGGCCGGTAGCCCGAAATCGGAGAGTCGGGCGGGCCGGGGCAAAACCCGGCCGCCCCGAGGCGTCCATGCAGGTAAGGTTCGAGGGCGTCCGCAAGACTTACACCCGGCGCGACGGAACGACGGTGGAAGCCCTGGCCGGCGTCGACCTGGCCGTGGGGAGCTCGGAGTTCGTGTGTCTGGTGGGACCCAGCGGATGCGGGAAGTCCACCCTGCTCCTGATCGCGGCCGGTCTCATCCCCGCCACCGCGGGGCGGGTGGTCTTCGAAGGAGATGCGGCAGGCAGGCCCCGCACCGCAGTGGTCTTCCAGGAGTTCGCCCTGTTCCCCTGGCGCACGGTGCTGGACAACGTCGCCTTCGGGCTTGAGGTTCGGGGCGTGGGGCGCTCGGAGCGGACTGACCGAGCCCTGGCCCTGATCCGCCAGGTGGGGCTTTCCGGGTTCGAATCCCGCTACCCCAACGAGCTGTCGGGCGGCATGCGGCAGCGGGTGGGGATCGCGAGGGCCCTGTGCGTGGACCCCGCGGTGCTCCTCATGGACGAACCCCTCTCCGCCCTGGATGCCCAGACCCGCCAGCTGCTGCAGGAGGACATCTTGCGGCTGCAAGAGACCACCCGCAAGACGGTGCTGTACGTGACCCACAACATCCAGGAGGCGGTGTTTCTGGGAGATCGGGTGGTGGTGATGAGCCGGCGGCCCGGTCGGGTGCGGGAGGTGATCCAGGTTCCGTTCCCGCGGCCCCGCACCGAGGCCTTGCTGGCGGACGCCGAGTTCGCCGGTTTCTGCCACCGCATCTGGTCCACTCTGAAGGAAGAAGCCCGCGCAGCACTGGAGGAAGGAGATGGCAACGGACGTCCGTCGTGAGGTGGTGGTCCTGGAAGGACGCCCCGAGCGCGGGAGGAATGGGTGGGGGCCGGCGGTGCGGGCGGCGTCCCTGGCCGGAGTGGTGGCGGCGTGGGAGCTCGTCTGTCGGCTGGGGGCCGTCCCGTCGGTGTTCTTACCTGCCCCGAGCACCGTGGCCGCAGAGCTCGTGGGGATGGCGGCGAGCGGGGAGCTGTGGCGCAGCCTGCAGGCGAGCCTCCTGCGGATCCTCCTGGGTTTCCTCATCGGGAGCGGAGCCGGGGTGTTGGTGGGTACTTTGGCCGCGGTCTCGAGCTTCGCAGAGGCCGTCGTAGACCCCCTGATCGCTGCCACCTATCCCATTCCCAAGATCGCGCTGCTGCCCCTGCTCGTGCTGTGGCTGGGCATCGGCGAAGCCTCCAAGGTGGCGGTGATCGCCATCGGAGCCTTCTTCCCGGTGGCGGTGGGCACCATGGCCGGCATCCGGGGCACCGACCCGCTGCTGCTGCGCGCAGCGGTCAGCCTCGGCGCAACCGGCCTGCAGGTGATCACGAAGGTGCGGATCCCTTCGGCGCTCCCCGTCCTGTTCGCGGGACTGCGGCTCGCCGCGGGCATGTCGCTGCTGCTTGTGGTCTCCGCGGAGATGATCGCCGCAGCCACGGGGATCGGCTTCACCATCCTGCACGCCGGGGACCTGATGCAAACCCCCAAGCTGCTGGCGGCCATCGTGGTGCTGTCCGCTCTGGGCCTGTTGTCCACCTGGGGGTTGCAGGCGTTGGAGCGGCGGGTGGTGCGGGGAAGGGCCACCTGAAGACGATCGGCGGGCGCTCCGGCGCGTCGTTGCGACTCACGCGCCAGGCGGCCGCGAGCAAGTCTTGCGACTGCGAGAGGAGCGCAACGCAGCTCGCTTCGCAGGCCCCCGGGTCGCATCCCGACTTGCGCGGTGCGGAAGTCGCCGCGACTCACTTTACCCCGGGAGTGGCAGGGGGCGGTCAAGCGTAGCTCCCTGCGGGCCCGCGCGCTGTTGGCGGAAAGACCGTGTCGGGGGCTATCCCGGGATTGCAGTCCCCGCTTCACCGCGCCGCCCGGGGCTGGCGCCCGTACATATGTACGCTACTTCAATCTGCATGAAGCAGGTCTAATGACCCGCCGGCCCGGGCACAATTCCGTAAGATGGGGCGATCGCTCGGCTTGCCCTCTCGGGTAGCAGAAATGGCCGTTCGGGCGGTCTCAGCGGTCGAGGTGCGGGGAATTACGTAAGACAGGATTGGGGGAGAAGGAGGTGGTGGCATGGAGA
>JBEQAH010000211.1:0-3715 GCA_041640435.1 bacterium
GCGCCACCCGCGCCAGGTACTCCACGTACTGCGCCCACAAGGGCCGGTCCAACCCGAACACCCGCCGCAGCTCCCTCATCTGTTCTGGGGTCATCTCCACCTGGGTTCCCAGGAACAGCTGGATGGCATCCCCTGGCACCAGGCGGATGATGAAGAACACCAGGGTGACCACGCCCCACAGGACGGGGACAGCGGCCAGCAGGCGCCGCAGCAGGTATCGCTGCATTCGCTACTTCTGCGCCTCCTCCAGGTAGTACAGGGACCCGTTCCCCACCACGCGAAAGCCCCGCAGGGCCGGGCGCAGCACCTGAGTTTCAAAGGGCGTGTACAGGAACAGGGCCGGGGCCCGCTCCACCAGGAGCACCTGGAGCTCCTCGTAAATGGGCTTGCGGCGCGCCGGGTCCAGGTTGACCCGCCCCCGCTCCAGCAGCCGGTCCACCGCCTCGTCCTTGAACAGGAAGTTGTTCACCGCGCCCGTGCTGTGGAAGGTCCGGTACAGGAACCGGTCGGGGTCCGGGTCTCCGCCCCGGAGTTCCACCATGGTGTCGAAGTCCCGCTTGACCCACCGGTCGATGTAGGCACCCCACTCCACCTGTTCCAGGCTGGCCACCACGCCCACCTCCCGCAGCTGCGCCTGGATCACCTGCGCGACCGCAATCCCGCCTTCGTAGGAAGGGGATGTGACGATCCGGGTGGCGAAGCCGTTCGGGAACCCTGCCTCGGCCAGCATGCGCCGCGCCCGGGCCACGTCCCGTCGGTAGGACGGCAGCTGGCTCGCGGGCAGGGCGTAGGTGCGTACGGAGGCCGGGATGGGCCCGGAGACCTCCGCGAACCCCAGCTCCGCAGCCTGCACGATGGCCTCGCGGTCGATGGCGAAGCTCAGGGCGTACCGCACCATAGGGTTCTGGAACGGCGGGCGGGTGGTGTTGAAGGAAAAGATCCGGAGGTTGATGCCCGGCTTCTGGAGGACCACCACGCCCGGCTCCCGCCTGGCCTGCAGCACCACGCTCCCCTGGTTGATGGTGGCCATGTCCAGGGCACCGCTCCGTACCCCCGCGAGCAGCGAGGCCTGGTCTGGAATTACCCGGAACACGACCTGGTCCACCCGCGGCAGGCCCCTCCGGAAGTAGCGCGGGTTGCGCACCAGGCGCATGAAGTTGTCCGGTACCCACTCCGCCAGCATGAACGGGCCGGTGCCGGCCACCGTCCGCTGCAGGTTTCCGTGCTGCTGCACCGCGGCCTTCTCCACGATGGCCAGATTCCCCGAGGCGAGCCCGGAGAGCAGTGAAGCGAGCGGGTGGCGCAACCGGATGCGCACCGTGTACCGGTCCTGCGCCTCCACGGATTCGATGGCGTCGATGAAGGACCGCCCGGGGGAGCGGGTGGCGGGGTCCAGCACCCGCTCCAGGCTGAACTTCACGTCCTCGCTGGTCAGCTCGGCCCCGCTGTGGAACCGCACCCCGCGCCGCAGCCGGAACACATAGGTCCGCGCATCCGGGGTGTCCCACGACTCCGCCAGGTCGGGCTCGATGCGCAGCTGGTCGTTGTAGCGGACCAGCTTGTTGTACAGAAGGTCGAGCCTTCGGAACGACGAGAACGCGGTCACGATGTGCGGGTCGAGGCCCACCACCTCCTGGTCCACGCCCACGGTGATGGTGATCGGCGCCGGGGCCGCCTGGCTGGACACCAGGCCCCCCAAGGCGACGAGAACACCAACCGCCACGAGCCACGCGCGCATCCCTTCACCTCCTCTTCGGGTTCCCTGCAAGCCGCCGGCCTTTCCAGGAAGCGAGCGGCGCCAGGCTCTTCCGGTAGATCCACTCGTGCACGCCGGGCTGGACGTAATCGCGCAGCATCCCCACCCGTTCGTACCCCTGGGCGCGGTAGAACCGCTGCGCCCTGCGGTTGAAGTGGGACACCAGGAGGAACACGTTGGGGCCGTGCCGGAGGATGCGCGCCTCCGCGGCGCGCAGGAGCGCTGCCCCGACCCCCTGGCCCCGCACGGAGGGGCGCGTGGCGATCCACCGCACGTAGCCGGAGTGGGCGAAGGTCCCCCGCAGCTGGAACCACACGAAGCCCACCACGGCTCCCTCTCGCACGGCAACCAGCACCGGCTCCCCCGAGCGCAGAGCTGTGCGCAGCAGCGTTCGCGCCCTCGCCCGCGAGACGGCGTAGCGGCGCCAGAGCTCCTCCCGTGCGACCATCTCCGCGCAGGCCTCCACGTCGCGCTCACGCGCCGGCCGCACCCGAATCGCCGCTCGTCCCGCCATCGCCCGCCTCAGTACTTCCGCCCGACCAGGGCCTCCCGGGTGCGCTCCAACGCTCGCCGCGCCGGCGCGTACCGCCGCAGGAGCACGCCCGCGAACACGCTGTCCAGCACGGCCATGGCCGCCACCCGCGAGCCCAGCGCCGCCTCCCGCAACAGGGGCTCCCGCGCGACGGTGTTCAGCACCGCGTCCGCCACCCGCGTGATGGGCGACGGCCCCACCTGGGTCACCGCCACCGTGAACGCCCCCGCGGCGCGCGCCACCCGCAGCGCCTCCACGGTGTCCTTGGTGCTCCCCGAGTGCGACACCCCGATGGCCACGTCGCGCCGCCCCAGCAGGGCCGCGGAGGTGGCCTGCAGGTGGGGGTCGGTGAACGCCTGGGCCTGTACCCCGACCCGCAGCAGCTTCAGCGCCGCGTCCAGCGCCACCACCCCGGAGGCACCCACGCCGTACAGGTCCACGCGTCGCGCGGAGGCCACCCGTTCCACCACCCGCTCCAGCGCCGCGCGGTCCAGCACCCGCAGCGTCTCCTGCAGGGCGGTCCCCATGGCCCCGAACAACTTCCTGCACGCTTCCTCCAGGCCGTCGCCCCTGCGGACCTCTCCTGCGATCTGCGGCTGTTCCGTCGCGAGCTCCGCGCTCAGGCGGATGCGCAGCTCCTGGTAGCCGCGCAGTCCCAACCGCTTGCACACCCGGACCACGGTGGCCTCGCTGGCCCCGCAGCGCTCCGCGAGCTCGGTGATGGACAGCTCCGGGACCCGGTGGGCGTGGCGCACCACGAAGGTCGCCACGCGCCGTTCCGCGTCCCCCAAAGACGCCGCCAGCTCCCGCAGGCGCAGCCAGCAGCTGGCTCCTGGACCGCCCACACGGGAGGCGTTCGCCGGAGTGTGAAAAAATCCTTCAGACTTTTCGAGTTCTTGTGAAAATTATGTGCGCCCCGCGAGAAACCCCTCCAGGAGGGCACCCACCGCCTCCGGGCGCTCCCGCGGGGGCCAGTGGCCGCAACCCCGCAGGACCACCAGCTCTGCGTCGGGGATCCGCCGCGCGGCCTCCCTGGCCCATCTCAGGGGCACCAGCCGGTCGCGGTCGCCGTGCACGAGGAGCACGGGGCAGCGCAACTCGCCAAGCCGGTCCCAAAAGCACGTGCGCACCCGCCCGGGCTCGAGCTCCGTGCGCAGCCAGCGCCAGAACAGGTCGGGCCGTGTCCTCTGCACCGCGCTCTGCACGTCCGCGAGGAGTTCCGGGCCCACCGCCCGCGCCTCTCCCACCAACATGCGCAATCCCAGCTGCAGCGCGATCCCGCGGCGCAGCCCCCGGGAGGCCAGCAGGCCGAGGGAGCGGGACCGCACGAGCCACCGCAGCAGCGCGTGGCAGGGCACCCGCGGCGCCAGGCCGTAACTGGCCACGAGCACCAGCCGCTCGACGCGCTCGGGGTGGTCCAGGGCGTA
>JBEQAH010000212.1:0-3713 GCA_041640435.1 bacterium
GCCTCGTCCTACGCCCTGCAGGCGGTGGGCGCAGGGCTGGCGCTGCAGATTCCCTCCCTGTTGCTGTCCGCAGCCAGCGGCTTGATCCTAACCCGAACCGCAGGCGGTGAGCACCTGGGTGCGGACCTGGCATCGCAACTCACCGCCCGGTGGCGGCCACTGGTGGCCGCTGGGACGGTAACGGCTCTTTTGGGGTTGTTCCCCGGGCTCCCGTCCGTGGCCTTCCTCTTAATTGGCGGGGTTCTGGTGGCCGCAGGGCTCTCCGCCCGAACACCACAAGCGACCGCCCCGCCCCCGGTCACCCGGCCCACACCTCCCGAGGCGCCCGCTACGTTCGCGGCACCAGAACCCCTGAGCCTGGAGATCGGCTACGGCCTGGTGGGACTCGTGGACCCGGCGCAGGGTGGGGACCTTCTGGACCGCATCGTGGCTCTGCGGCGTCAGGTGGCCTCGACCCTCGGGCTCGTCATCCCGCCCGTACGGGTGCGGGACGATCCAGGCCTCGGCGCGCGAGAGTACCGCATCGCCATCCGGGGCGTGGAGGTGGCCCGGGGAGAGGTGATGCCGAGTGGCCTGCTGGCAGTCCGGGCCTCTGCGGATGCTCCGGATCTGCCGGGGATGCGCACCACGGACCCCGCCTTCGGGACCCCTGCAGTCTGGATCTCCGAGGCAGAACGGGCCGTGGCGGAGGCAAACGGGTACACGGTGGCGGAGCCGTCGGTGGTGGTGGCCACGCACCTGGCGGAACTCGTGCGGCGCTGGGGCTGGCGACTCCTGTCGCGTCAGGACGTGCAGGAGATGCTGGATCGGCTGCGGGAGCACCAGAAGTCCCTGGTGGACGAGCTGGTCCCCCAGGTACTGACCGTGGGCGATGTGCAGCGGGTACTGCAGAGACTCCTGCAGGAGGGTGTGCCCATCCGTGACCTCGTCACCATCCTGGAGACGCTGTCGGATGTAGGCCGGTCGGTGAAGGATCCCCAGCAGCTGGCCGAAGCTGTGCGCCGGGCTTTGGGGCGGGGCCTCTACCAGCATTTGCTGGACGAGCAGCGGCGGCTCCCCGTGCTCGTCTTAGATCCGAAGATCGAGAACCTGCTGCTGGAGGCCTCTCAGGGAAAGCCGGCAGACGTGGACGCCCTGGGGCGGTTCCCCAAGGCGGCCCAGGCGGCGTGGGAGCAGGCGTCAGCGAGCGGAGCGAGTCCTGTGCTCTTGTGCTCGGCGAGCGTGCGGGCGGCGGTGCGCCGCCTCCTGGAAGTTACGGTTCCCCAGCTGCCCGTGGTGGCCTTCGAAGAGCTGGAACCGGACATCGACCTGAACAAGCTTGGGACGGTGAGCGTAGATGTTCGCCCGTCGATATGAAGCGCCCACGGTGGAGCAGGCCCTGGACCGGGTCCGGCAGGAGCTCGGTCCGGACGCGGTGGTGCTGTATGCGCGGGAGCGGAAACCTCCCCGGTGGTGGCGGTGGCTGGACCCGGGGGGGGTGGAGGTGATCGCCATGCCCCGGTCTGCACCTCCCCCAGCGCCCCCGCGGTGGCGAGCCGCCCCACCCATCCGCCGCACCCGTGGCCGGCGCAGGCGGGTGGCCTTTGTGGGCCCCACGGGTGCGGGCAAGACCACCACCATCGCCAAGCTGGCGTGCGAGTTCCGCAGGCGCGGTTGGGACGTGCAGGTGATCGCCGGCGACACCTGGCGGGCGGGTGCGGCGCGGCAGCTGGCGGAGTACGGCCGGGCCCTGGGGATCCCCGTGCATCCCCTGGCTGCCTTGGATCGGGATCTGCGCGCCGAGGTGCTCCTCGTCGACCTGCCCGGAGTCCACCCGACCATGGGAGAGCGCTGGGAAGACGTTCAGAAGATCCTCTCCCGCATGGCACCGCAGGAAGTCCACCTGGTGCTCTCCGCGGCCACCTCGGCGACGGTTTTGCGCCGGATTCAGGAGGACCTTCTGCCCCTGGGTGCCACGCGCTGCGTGCTCACGCACCTGGACGAAGTGGACTCCTCGACGCTGCACGAGGCCCTGGCGGCGGTGGAATTGCCCCTCAGCTACCTGACGTACAGCCCGGAGGTGCCCGGCGCCGTGGCCAGCGCCGGATCCCGGGCTGCCCGGCAGTGGTTGCCCCAGAGTTGAGGCGATGCGGCTGCGGGTGAACCAGAGGATCGAGCTGTGGATCGCGGATCGCGCCTACCCGGTCCGCGTGGAGGACGTGACGTGCGCGGAAGTGGCGGTCAGCGCTCCGCTGGAGGGAGGTCGCGCCATGCTTCCGCCGCCCGGCACACCGGTGCTCGGGCGGGTCTGGGGGGAGGACGGCGCCTGGGAGTTCCGCGGCACCGTAACCCGGTGCGTCCGGGGGCTCCCGGAGGCGGTGTGCGTGCGCGTAGACGCGGGCCCGGTCCCCATCGAGCGCCGGAGAGGACAGCGGCGAGGGATGTGGGTGCAAGTGGCTGTGCGCCGGTTGGATCGGTGGCCCGTGCGACCCATGGGCGCGACCCTCGTGAACCTGTCTGAGGGAGGAGGTTGCCTGGAGCTGGACAACCCGTGGCCGGAGCCGGCTGCGGGGGAGCGGGTACTGATCATGGGGCCGGGGGGGAGAAACCTCTTAGGCCGCGTGGTGTGGGTACGGCCGCAGTTCGAACGGTCGCGGCGCTTCGCTGTGGGGGTGGCCTGGTTCCAGGACAGCCGGGGAGTGGCTCGGAGGTGGCTGGAATCGTGAGGCGTGTGCGGGTGCTCGTGGCGGACGACTCCGCGGTGTTCCGGCAGTTGCTGGCCTCGGCGCTGGCGCAGGACCCCGAAGTGGAGGTGGTGGGCATGGCCACTAACGGCGTGCAGGCCTTGGAGCTCGCCACGCGTCTGCGCCCCGACGTCATCACCCTCGACTTGGAAATGCCCGTCTTAGACGGGTTGAGCACCTTACAAGCCCTGACGCGGCAGGAACCCATCCCTGTCGTCGTGCTGAGCGCTCACTCCCCGGAAGGGGCAGACCTGGCGGTCCGGGCGCTGCAGCTGGGTGCGGTGGAGGTGGAGTCCAAGCCCCGGGAGCCCTGGAGCGGTGCGGCGCTGGCAAGCCTCGTGGGGAAAGTCAAGGCGGCGGCCCGGGCGCGGCCGCGGCCGCGGAGCCGTGCGGGGCCGGTGCGCATGGTGGCCCTGGCCGCGTCCACGGGCGGCCCCAGCGCACTCGCGTCCGTCTTTGCGCGGCTGCCGGTACTACACACGCCGGTGGTGGTGGTGCAGCACATGCCCCCGGGATTCACGGCGAGCCTGGCTCGCAGGCTGGACGAAGTGGGGCCCATGCGGGTGCAGGAGGCCGAAGATGGGACGGAGCCTGCTGCGGGTGTGGCGTACGTGGCGCCCGGGGGGCGGCAGTTGGAAGTACGGGAGGGGCGCTGGGCGCTGCGGGACGCCGACCCCCAGGAAGTCCTCAAGCCGTGTGCCGACGTGACCTTTGCGGCGGTGGCTCGATATTTCTCGCCTGTGCTGGCCGTGGTGTTGACCGGGATGGGCCGAGACGGCCTGGAGGGCTCGCGGCGCATCAAACGCGCGGGCGGTGTGGTGATCGCCCAGAACGAGGAAAGCAGCGTGGTGTACGGCATGCCGAGGGCGGTGGTGGAAGCGGGAGTCGCGGACTTCGTGCTCCCCTTGGACCGAATCCCGGACGAAGTGGTGCGCGTGGTGGAGGCCTCCAGTGTCCCACGCCGTGCGTCGCACGTGTGAGGAGGCGCTG
>JBEQAH010000213.1:0-3690 GCA_041640435.1 bacterium
GCCGCCACCGCCTCGCTGAGCACGTGCCCGACCACCCCACCGGCCAGGACCACAAGGCCGAGGGCGAACCACGAGCGCCGACGGCGCAGCGTCATGGCGCGCGGGCTAGACCGGCCCGAGCCCACTCCTCAAACGCTCACGAGGTCTTCGCGGTCTCGTCGTTGTCCTCTTCCTTGACCGACTTGCGGAAGTCCCGTATCGCCTTGCCCAGAGAGCTCCCGATGCCGGCCAGGCGCGAGGGCCCGAAGATCAGGAGCGCGATCACGAGGATGATGATGAGCTCGGTGGTCCCAATCCCGAAGGGCATGTGCCACCTCCCGTGGCATTGTATCAACTGGCGAGGGCGGGCGCCCTAGACGGCCCCTCGCCGCCCCAAGAGGGCGCAGGCTAGCACCGCGAGCGCCGCGGCGGCCAGCGCGACCCAGGCAGCCGCCGGCAGCGGCGGCCCGCTGCGGCTCTGCTGCTCCGCCATCCGGGCCAGCCTCAGGGCGACCCGGAGCCGGGCCTCCCGGAGCTCCGCATGGAGTTGGTCAGCTCGCGAACCCACCGGGCGTCCTCCCGCAGCGCCTCCCGCACCCTTGCCAGCTTGGGCCGGCTGAGCCTCCGCCAGGCCACCCAGAGACCCGTCGCACCCAGAGACGTCACCCCGCCCCAGACCACCAAGGCGGCGGCCCAAGCGGGAAGCCACAAGCTGAGCACCAGGGTGGCCAACACAGGCAAGAAGGCCACCGCACCCGCCAGGGCCGCTGCGCCTCCCAGCGCCCACAGGCCTCCCCGCAGGATGTCGCCCACGGCCTCCCGGCCCTCCAGCCGCGCCAGCTCCGCGTGGGCCCGCAGGAGCCGCACCACGTCGTCCAGCAGGTCCTCCCAACGCTCGGTGCGGTCCTCCATCACAGCACCCCGTGGGCGGTGACGATGGCGCGGGCGATCTCCACCAATCTCTTGTTCTCCTTTTGGCTCTGCACTTGCATGCGGCGAAAGGCCTCCGCCTCGCTGATCCCCAACCGCTTCATGAGAATTCCTTTGGCGCGCTCGATGACCTTTCGGGCCTCCAGGGCCTCCCGCAGGTCAGACACCTCCTGTCGCAGCAGCCGGAACTCCTCGAAGCGCGCTCGGGCCAGCAGGATGGCGGGCAGCAGGTCCTCCTCGCTCACCGGCTTCACCAAGTACGCGAACACCCCTGCCTCCGTGGCCCGCTCCACCAGCTCAGGTTCGCTGTAGGCCGTGAGGAGGACCACGGGGATAGGTCGGCGGGCCACCATGGCGCGCGCGGCGGAGATCCCGTCCAGCTCCGGCATCTTGATGTCCAGGATGGCCAGGTCGGGCTCGCACCGCTCCGCCAGCTCCACCGCCTCCCGCCCGTTGGTGGCCTCCGCCACCACCTCGAAGCCCAGGGCGCGGAGCTGCGTGCGCAGCGTCATCAGCCGAATGGCCTCGTCGTCCGCGATGAGGATCCGTAGCCGTTCCCTGCCCCTCACCGAACCTCCTCCTGCGGGTCCGGGCGCGGAAACCGTACCTCCGCCACCGTCCCGCCTTCTGTGCGCAGCACGAACGTCCCGCGCAGATCCCGGGCCACCAGGTCCTGCACGATCTTCAGTCCCAGGTGTCCGTGACGGTCTAGCCGGAAGTCCTCCGGGAGCCCGACCCCGTCGTCGCGGACCGCCACCCGGACCTCCTCCCCCGCCTCCTCCAGCTCCACCGTCACGTGGCCGCGTCCCTGGGGGAAGGCGTGCTCCAACGCGTTGGTCAGCAGCTCGGTGAGCACGAGGCTCAGGGCCGTGGCGTGCTTGCTCGGCAGCCACACCTCCGGCCCCGCCACGGCCACCCGGACCCCCCGGGCGGCTCCCGCCAGGTCGCCGCCGATGGTGTTGCAGATGCGCTCCGTGAGCCGACGGACCTCCACCGCCTCGATCCGGTCCGCGGACAGCATCTGGTGGACCGCGGCGATGCTCTTCACACGCCCGATGCTGTCCTGCAGACTCTTCCACGCAGACCCCTCCGCATCCAGGGTCTCCAGGTACAGGAGGTCGGCCAGCGTTTGCAGGTTGTTCTTGATCCGGTGGTGCATCTCGCGCATGAGAGTCCGCAGCTTCTCGTTGCTCTCCTCCAGGTCGCGCTGCTTTTCGTGGATCACCCGGTCCCGGGCCTCCAGGTAGGCCTGCCCGATGGCGAGCATCTGGAGGTCCAGTGCCTCGTGCACGCGTTCGGTGGCCAGCATGACATCCGGGGGGAAGGCCACCCACAGCCTTCGGTTGAGCATCACCTGGACTTGTGCGGTGACACTGCTGCGGAGCAGGCTCAGGGCCTGCAGGATCTCCTCCAGGCTGAACCCCAGTTCGAGCTGTTCTGTGGCCACCCGGTGCGCGTGCTCGAACACGCGGTCCCGCGCGTGCACCCGCTGCCCCTCCCCCTCCGCCCGCATCACCCGCACCAGCAGCTCCACGGTCTCCCGACCCCAGCGTTCGCACAGCTCCGGGTGGTGCGCGTACCGGACCACGCGGCGGTGCAGCAGGCCCCGCCAGCGCTGGAGCACCTGCTCCCGGTGCGCCTCCAGGTGGCGGGACGTGGTGGTGACTGCAAACGCCGCCATGGCCGCCCGAGCCCGGTGGAACGGCCGTACCACCGCCCGGAGTACGGTACCCGCTTGCCCGCCCAGCTCCATCGCGAACCCAGTGTATCGGAGGGAGCTCCCTCCGGGCCAGGCGAGGCAGGATCAGTGCCGTCGGGATACCACGAACTCCGTGAGGGCGGCTAGACTGTCCCGTGCGGGCCCCGGGGGAAGGCCTGCCAGGACGGCCAGGGCGCGGTCGGCGTGCGCGCGGGCCACATCCATGGCGTACGCCAGGGACCCGGAGTCCTCCAGCGCCGCCCGCAGGGCTCCCACCTCGCCGGAACGGATCCAGGCTTCCAGCTGCCTGCGGCGCTCGCCGTCCGCACACCGCAGGGCGTGGATCAGGGGAAGGGTGATCTTACCCCCGCGCACGTCGCTGCCGATGGGCTTTCCCAGCACCTCCGGGTCGCTGGTGAGGTCCAGGGCGTCGTCGGTGATCTGGAAGGCCACGCCCCAGTGCAATCCGAAGGTGGACAGGCGCTCCGCCAGCACGTCGTCCGCACCACCCACCAGCGCGCCGCCGGCGCACGCGGAGGCCACCAGATGGGCGGTCTTGCCCTCCACGATGGCGAAGTACACCGATTCGTCCGTGTGGGGGGTGTTCCCGTACTTGATCTGCAGGATCTCCGCCTGGCTCATGCGCACCGTCGCCAGGGCCATCCGCGCGGCGACGTCGTCCCGCTCCACCCGGGCCAGGAGGTGGAAGGCCTTACTGAACAGGTAGTCCCCCAGGAGCACGGCCACGTGGTTGCCCCAGCGGGCGTTGGGGGTGGCCTGGCCCCGGCGTCGGTCCGCTTCGTCGATCACGTCGTCGTGGATCAGAGACGCCACGTGGATGAGCTCCACCGCGGCCGCCACCAGGTGGCGCTCGAACCCCCCGCCGCCCGCCACCTGGGCGCACAGGAAGGCGAGGGCGGGTCGTACCATCTTTCCCCGGGTCTGCAACACGTAAGACACCAGCTCCATGAGGAACGGGTCGTCCGCGCTGAGCTCCCGCCGGAGGAGGTCCTGAAGCTGTTCCAGCTCCTCCCGGACGGGTGCGTACGCGGCCTGGAGGCTGGCCTGAGTACCCACCTCGG
>JBEQAH010000214.1:0-3637 GCA_041640435.1 bacterium
ATTGCACAGGAAGCCCTCACCAACGTCCTCCGTCACGCCCAGGCCCGCCGGGTCGAGGTGCGCCTGGACCGCCGGGACAACATGCTCCTGGTGATGGTGCGGGACGACGGAGTGGGGTTCGACCCTGAAACCGTCGAGCGCCGTACCCTCGGCCTGGAGGGGATGCGGGAGCGGGCGGAGCTGGTGGGCGGAACGGTCCAGATCCTCACCGTGCCACAGATCGGCACCACGGTCCTGGCCCGCCTCCCGATGGGGGCGGGCGAGTCCTCCTGAGGGAAGCCCGCCGTCCCAAGGTCCCTCGGGTCCCGCCACGAGGGGGAAAATCGGTGCGAGGCCCGATAGCCAGACTCCTGGATGCCCTGTAGTCTTTAGATCCGTTCGGGGGAGTGGTAAGGGTCGGAGGGGTTTCGCATGCTCGTCCGTGACGTCATGACCGCCAATCCGCACACCATCGCGACGACCGCGTCCGCGCGGGAGGCGCTCGCCCGCATGCAAACCCTTCGCATCCGCCACCTCCCCGTCCTGCGCGGCAGCAAGTTAGTGGGCCTCGTCACGTGGACTGACCTCATGCGCGCGGCCCTGCCCCCGGCCACGGGCGACGGGAGCACCCGCCCGGTCGAGATCCCTGAGCGGCTTCGGGTGTCCGACGTCATGGCGCGGGAGTTGCACACCACCGCTCCGGACGCCCCGGTGGAGGAGGCGGCGGCGCTGCTGCGAAAGCACAAGATCGGCTGCCTGCTGGTCCTGGAGCGGGATCAGCTGGTGGGAATCGTCACAGAGAGCGACTTGTTTGAAGCCCTGGTGTACCTTCGCGGCGGTGACCTGGACGGCGTTCGACTCTCTGTCGCTCTCCCCGGAGGACTGGCCGACCTCGCCCGCCTCGTCCAGGCCCTGGAGGCCCTCCAACCGGATCGTCTAGGTCTGGTCCTGTCCGTCCGGATGGACGGCGTGGTCAAGCGGGCGGACCTTTGCGTGACCCAGGTCCCCCCCCTGGTGCTCGCCGAGCACGTCGCCGCGGCAGGCCTGCAGCCCTTCCACCTCCGCTTCCGGGTTGGGGCCAGCAAGCGGTAGCCCAGCCCTTCGCGTTCCCGCCGCGCCCCGGCCCGCGCCCACCGAGCCGACCTGTGGCGAATGCTGCCCCTCATGGTCCCCGGCGGCCCGCCCTCCCTCCGAGCGAGCCCGCAGCCGCTCCCAGTTGGCCTCCACCCACCTCTGGATCTCAGTCACTGCCTCCTCGTCGGACAGCAGGTGCCGAAACCGTCCCTGGGTTTGCAGGAAGGCGCGCACCGGCACCCTTTCCCGAGGCGCGTAGGTGATTCGGGTCTGCCCGTTCTCCACTTCGTACAGGGGCCAGTAGCGGCTCTCCACCGCCAGCCGGGCCACCTCCACCAGTTGCTCGGGAGGGTAGTCCCACCCCGGTTGGCAGGGGGTGAGCACGTTCACGAAGGACGGGCCGGACACCGCGAGGGCCTTGTCCAGTTTGCGAGCCAGGTCGGCCCAGTGGCTGATGCTGGCCTGGGCTGCGTACGGAATCCCGTGCGCCGCGACGATCTCCGTAAGGTCCTTCCGGGGCTGGGGTTTGCCCCGCTGGGCCGGTCCCACGGGGCTCGTGGTTGTGCGTGCCCCCTGCGGCGTCGCGCTGGAGCGCTGGATGCCGGTATTCATGTACGCCTCGTTGTTGTAGCAGACGTACAGGAATTCGTGCCCCCGCTCCAGGGCCCCGGAGAGGCTCTGCAAGCCGATGTCGTACGTGCCCCCGTCCCCCCCGATGGCCACCACCTTGAACGGTTCCGCCAGCTGCCCGCGCCGCCGCAAGGCTTTCACCGCCGCCTCCACCCCACTGGCGGTGGCTGCGGCGTTCTCAAACGCGTTGTGCAGGTACGGGACTGGCCAGGCGGAGTGGGGATAGGTGGTGGTGACCACCTCCATGCAGCCCGTGGCGTTCACCACCACGAGAGGGCGCCGGGCTACGGCCAGCAACAGCCGCACCACCACAGGGAAGCCACACCCCGCACAGGCCCGGTGGCCGGGAGCCAGGCCCTGGGTTCGCTTCGACAGCTCACGCAGGTTCAAGGACACGGCGTTCCTTCACTCCCAGGTACACCACGCCTCCGGGAAGCGGGCCGCGCACCAGCGCGTCCAGCTCCGCGTCCCGCATCTCCCGGCCTCCCAACCCGAAAACGACGTCCGTCACCCGCGGCCGGCGGGGGAGATCGTACAGGGCTGCCCGCACCTCCACACCCAATGGCCCGCCCAGGCCACTCAGGGTGTCCGCCCGCTCCAGCACCACCACCTCCTGAGTTCCGGACAGGGCTTCCCGGAGGCCTGTGGCGGGGAAGGGACGGAAGGTGACCACGCGCACCAAGCCCACCCGCTGGCCCCGGACCCGTCCCTGCAGGGCGGCCTGCTCCACGGCGTCGGCGTAGCTGCCCATGACCAACAGGGCCAGCTCCGCATCCTCGGTCCCCTTTACTTCCAGGAGGTGGTGGACCTCCCGCCCGAAGTGCTGCCGGAAAGCCCGGGCACCTTCCTCCAGCACCTCCGGGATCCGATCCATGGCCGCGGCCAGGGCCCGGCGGAATTCCATGTAGGAATCCGGCAAGGCCAAGGGCCCCACGGTGATCGGGTCGCCTCGGAGCAGGGTGTCCCCGCGCGTGGGGCCCTCACCCAGGAAAGCCCGCACAGCCTGGTCCGGAAGGACCTCTACGGGTTCTAGGCTGTGGGTGAGGGTGAACCCGTCCAGACACACCATGATGGGCAGCCGCGCCCGCTCCGCCACCCACACCGCCAGCAGGGTTTGGTCGTACGCCTCCTGCACGTTGCGCGCGTACATCTGAACCCAGCCTGCATCCCGGGAACCCATGGTGTCGGAGTGGTCGCCGTGGATGTTGATGGGGGCCGACAGCGCGCGGTTGGCGACGTTCATCACGATGGGCAACCGCAGACCGCTGGCGATGTACAGAACTTCGTGCATGAGGGCCAAGCCCTGGGAGGCGGTGGCGGTTAAAACCCGGGCACCCGCGGCCGCGGCTCCGATGCAAGCGGAGAGGGCGGAGTGTTCACTCTCCGCGGGTACGAACTCGGTATCCACCTCTCCCCGGGCCACGTAGTCGCTGAAGCGCTCCACGATCTGGGTCGCAGGCGTGATCGGGTAAGCAGCCACCACATGGGGTCGGATCTGTTTCCAGGCCAGGGCCACGGCCTCGTTTCCCGTCAGCCCCATCCTGCGGGGTTCGGTCATGGGGTCGCCTCCGGGATCATGCGGATGGCGCTGGCCCGAGGCGGGCACACCGCGGCACACACCCCACAGCCCTTGCAATGGTCGTAGTCGATGTCCCTCACGCGCCCGCCCACGGCGCGGATGGCGGAGTCCGGGCAGTAGAGCCAACACAGCATGCAGTGCACGCACCGATCCAGGTCCAGGACCGGGCGCTCCTGCCGCCAATCCCCCGTCCGGTAGGCTACACTGCTCCCGCCGCGGACGACCGGCCCACGGTCGAGAGCCTGCCAGCCGGTGCCCATCTCTGAACCTCCTCCACCGCCCGCCGGGCTGCCTCCACATTGTGCCGTGCCACCTCGTCCGGGAGTTCCCGCTCCAGCCGCCCCTCCAGCCACCGGAGGAAGGGCCCGGGAGGTA
>JBEQAH010000215.1:0-3632 GCA_041640435.1 bacterium
GCGACGTGCTGGTCACGGACGCGCCGCACCGCGTGCGCGAGGTCCTGGGGGCTGAGGAGGGTTAGCGTGCGGCGCTCGCTCTTCCGCGCGAGGCTTCTGCCCTACCTGTTGGTGGCGCCTCAACTGGTGGTGACGCTGGTGTTCTTCTACTGGCCTGCCCTGCAGGGGATGTACCAGTCCCTGCTGTTCCAGGACCCTTTCGGGCTGCGAACGTCCTTCGCGGGCCTGGGGAACTTCGCCGCGGTGCTGTCGGATCCCCTGTACGTGAACGCCGCGCGGGTGACGGCGGTGTTCTCCGGGGCCGTGGTGGCCGTCACCATGCTGCTGGGGCTGGCGCTGGCCGCGGCGGCGGCGCAGCCCCTGCGAGGCGTGGGAGTCTACCGAACGCTGCTGGTGTGGCCGTACGCCGTGGCACCGGCGGTGGCGGCGGCCTTGTGGCTGTTCCTAGCCCACCCGAGTGTGGGCATCGTGGGCCGCGCCCTGGTCCGATCCGGGCTCGGGTGGGACTACACCCTGAACCCCACACACGCGTTGATCCTGGTGGTGGCCGCCTCGGTGTGGTCTCGGGTGGCGTACAACTTCGTGTTCTTCCTCGCGGGACTGCAGTCCATCCCGTCCTCGCTGCACGAGGCCGCGCAGGTGGACGGGGCCACCTGGTTCCAGGGCTTCCGGCATGTCACCCTGCCCCTGCTGGCGCCCACCACCTTCTTCCTCGTGGTGGTGAACGCGCTCTACGCGCTGTTCGACACCTTCGCGGTGGTACACGCTCTGACCCGGGGCGGTCCCGGGAAGGCCACCGAGACCTTGATCTACAAGGTCTACGTGGACGGGGTCGTGAACCTGAACCTGGGGTCCTCCAGCGCCCAGTCGGTCATCCTGCTGGCGGTGGCGGTGCTGTTGACCAGCATCCAATTCCGGTTCCTGGAGCGGAGGGTTCACTACGCATGAAGGGCCGTTGGGCGCGGGGCTGGGTGGCGCACGCGGTCCTCGTGGCAGGCGTGGGGCTGTTCGCCTTCCCCGTGTACGTGGCGTTCGTGGCGTCCACCGCGGACCTGCCGGAGGTGGCCTCCGGGACCATGGGTCTTCTGCCGGGCCCGTACGCGGCGGAGAACTACTGGAAAGCGTTCGTCACGGGCACGGGGGAACGAATCCGCGGCGTCCCCATGGCGCGAGCCATGGCGAACAGCTTTGTCGTGGCCGTAGGCATCGCCGCGGGGAAGATCGCGCTCTCGCTACTCTCCGCGTACGCGGTGGTGTTCTTCGACTTCCGCTGGCGAGGTCTCGCCTTCTGGACCATCTTTCTCACCCTCATGCTGCCCGTGGAGGTCCGGATCATCCCCACGTACAAGGTGGTCTCCGACCTCAGGCTTGTGAACACCTACACGGGGCTGGTGCTCCCCCTGACGGTCTCCGCCACGGGCACCCTGCTGTTCCGGCAGTTCTTCCTCACGGTGCCCGACGAGCTGGTGGACGCGGCCAAGATCGACGGCGCGGGCCCGCTGCGGTTCCTGTGGAGCGTGCTGCTTCCGATTTCCCGGACCACCGTAGCAGCCCTGTTCGTGGTGCTGTTCATCTATGGCTGGAACCAGTACCTGTGGCCCCTCCTGGTCACCACGTCCCTGGAGAAGGAAGTGGTGGTGGTGGCCATCACGAAGATGATCGGAACCGGCGAGGCGCTCGTGGACTGGCCGGTGATCATGGCCAGCGCCCTGCTCGCCCTGCTGCCGCCGACCGCGGTGGTGGTGGTCCTGCAACGGTGGTTCGTGCAGGGCCTGACGGAGGTGGAGAAGTAGACATGCGCGCCGTAGTGGCCATCGACCAGGGAACGACCAGCACCCGCTGCCTAGTGGTGAACGAGCAGGGGCGGGTGGTGGGGACCGCTCAGCGCGAACACGCGCAGATCACCCCGAGGCCCGGCTGGGTGGAACACGACCCCATGGAGATCTGGCAGCGCACCCAGGAGGTGGTGGAGGAGGCCCTGGCCCGGGCGGGGATCGACCGGGACGACGTGGCCGCGGTCGGGGTCACCAACCAGAGGGAGACCGCGGTGGTTTGGGATCGGAGCACCGGGCGGCCGGTGTACAACGCCGTGGTGTGGCAGGACACCCGCACGGACGGGATCTGCCGGGAGCTGGCCGCGGAAGGGGGGCAGGACCGGTTCCGGGAGCGCACGGGGTTGCCCATCGCCACATACTTCAGTGGGCCCAAGCTGCGGTGGATCCTCGACCACGTATCTGATGCGCGGCGGCGCGCGGAGGCCGGGGACCTGTTGTTCGGAACGGTGGACACGTGGCTCGTGTGGTGGCTCACGGGCGGACCGCAGGGTGGGGTGCACGCCACGGACGTCACCAACGCCAGCCGGACACTGATGGCCAACCTGCGAACCCTGAACTGGGAAGACGAGATCTTGCGCGCCCTGGACCTCCCCCGCAGCGTGCTGCCCGAGGTGCGGTCGAGCTGCGAGGTGTACGGGTTGGTGGCACAGGGGCCCCTCGCCGGTGTACCCGTGGCCGCTGTGCTGGGCGATCAGCAGGCGGCGTTGTTCGGTCAGACCTGCTTCGCGCCGGGCGAGGCGAAGAACACCTACGGAACGGGCTGCTTCCTCTTGATGAACACCGGCAGGACTCCCGTCACCTCCCGGCACGGGCTTTTGACCACCGTCGCCTTCCGCCGCGAGGGCCAGCCTCCGGCGTACGCGCTGGAAGGGTCCGTGGCCGTGGCGGGGGCTGCCGTGCAGTGGCTGCGCGACAACCTGGGCCTGGTGCGTGCTTCCGCGGAGGTGGAGGCGCTCGCTGGCAGCGTGGAGGACAACGGCGGCGTGTACTTCGTCCCGGCCTTCTCCGGGCTGTTCGCCCCCTACTGGCGGAGCGACGCCCGCGGGCTGATCTTGGGTCTCACCCGCTACGCCAACCGGGGCCACCTGGCGCGGGCCGTGCTGGAAGCCACGGCCTTTCAAACCAGGGACGTTCTGGACGCCATGCAGCGCGACGCCGGGTTCCCCCTCGAGGTGCTGAGGGTAGACGGTGGGATGGTCCGCAACGAGCTCCTCATGCAGTTTCAGGCGGACGTGCTGGGGGTCCCGGTGGCGCGCTCGGCGGTGGCGGAGACCACAGCGCTGGGCGCCGCGTACGCGGCGGGCCTCGCGACCGGCGTGTGGTCCGGGGAGGAAGAGCTACGCAGGCTGTGGTCCTCCGACCGGCAGTGGGAGCCCCGCATGCCGGAGGACCGCCGGGAGGCGCTGTACCGCATGTGGCGGCGCGCGGTCGAGCGCAGCTTCGGTTGGCTGGAGGAATAGGGTGGACCCCGGCCGCGAAGAGGCGCTGGACCGGCTCGCGCAAGGCGTGGACGTCCTGGTGGTGGGAGGCGGGATTACGGGGGCAGGGGTCGCCCTGGACGCCGCGAGCCGGGGTTACCGGGTGGGCCTGGTGGAGCGCGCGGACTACGCCTCAGGGACGAGCAGCCGGTCCACCCGGCTCGTGCACGGAGGGATTCGCTACCTGCCCCAGGGCCACGTGGGGCTTGTGCGGGAGGCGCTCCGGGAGCGCCGGCTGCTCCTGCGCCTGGCGCCGCACCTGGTCCGGCCCCTGGGGTTCGTCGTGCCCCTGTACCGGGGCCTGAAAGCTCCGCTCGGG
>JBEQAH010000216.1:0-3630 GCA_041640435.1 bacterium
ACCCCGACCGGTCCGAACCCGTCCATCACGCCCAGGACCGCCCGCCGCTCCCCCTCCTCGGCCACCACCACCGCGAGGGGGTTCGCCGTGGCAGCGAAGATCCTCACCACCTCCGGACACGCCTTCACCGCGTGGAGGACGTTGATCGGGTAGTAGCCTTCGCCCAGAACGATGAGGAAGGTGTGGCCGGCGCCGATGGCCAGGACGTTGCGCACCGCCAGCTCCACCAGCTCCGGGTCCGTTCCAGACCGGCGCACGAGGCGCTTGCCGGAGGCCTCGGAGAACGCGAGCCCGAACTTGATCCCCGGGACCGCACTGACCAGCGCCTCGTGCAGGTCCTCCACGGTCTTGATGAAGTGGGCCTGCCCGAGGATGACGTTGAGAGGCTCGGGCTTCTCTATGGGGACGAGTTTGAGCTCCATAGTTCAGATTGTAACGGACAGCAGGATCGCCTGAACCGGCCGGTCGGGCCGCAACCGGCGGCGTGCTGAAGCCCAGACCCTGGAAGCAGATGGCTTCGGAGCTCCCAGGTCCTCCGCCTCCGTGCCCGACGGGGTCACAGCCAGGGTTGAGGCGCCACCCTCCCCGTCCGTCCTCGAGCCCTAGCGCACGACCCAGCTGCCCTTCATCCCCGCCTCGTGGTGGCCCGGCAGTTGGCAGGCCATTTCGAAGGTGCCCCGCTTGCTCGGCGTGAACCGCAACGTCACCGACTGTCCGGGCGCCAGGGTGATCATCACCACGTCCCTGCCCATCCGCTCCACTTGTTTCGCCCGGCCCTCCACCTGCATCGCCAGACCCCTGAAGTACGAGCGCGCCTCCAGCTGCTTGTGCATCTTCTCCGAGTGCATCCCCATCGTGCCTCTGGCTTCGTACACCATCCACTCGTGCTCCACCACCCCGCGGTTGCCAAGCCGCACCTCCGCGGGCACTCCGGACTTCAGAGTTACCGTGGAGGGTACGAAGGCGAACTCCTTCATCTGGATCTCCACCCGCTGCCGGGCCGTGGCCGCCCGCACATCTCCCGTGGCTCCAGACCAAGCCAGAAGCGCCCACAGCAGGATCCACGTCAGCTTCCTCATCCACACACCTCCTGGTCTGCTGGCGTCCCCTCCGAACCTCCCCCGGCGGGTACCCTCGAAGGGTGTCTCGGCAGGAAGGAACGGTACGGTGACCGTCGAGGACAGTCTACGGCGCTGTCGGCCCCCGGTCATCCAGCGGGCGGCAGCGCTGGACAACGTGAGCCAGGCGTGCCGGGGGTTTGGCATCTCGCGGACCCTCTTCCCCGTGGCGGAGCGCTACCTGGTCTACGGGCCGGAGGGCCTCCATACTTATCGGCAGGGCCCCGCCACCGGCCTCCGTCCCTAAGCGTGCAGGCCGAGCGGGCGATCCCGGCAGCCGCGCTGGCGTGGCCCACGTGGGGCCCGGCTGGCCGCGCAGCTGGCCCGGCCAGCACAGCTCGGGTGGCGCCTGGCCGCGACGACCATCTACCGGCTGCTGCGACGACGCGGCTACTATACCCGCTGGGAGCGCCCGACAGTCCTGGAGGGGCACAGCGCTCAGGCGGCGGCGTTCTTGACCGAACGAGCGCACCTCCAGGTGGCCCCGCACGCGCAGCACCTCGAGGCGGCGACGCCCGGGAAGGTTCTCTGCCTGGACACGTTCTACATGGGCAAGCTCAACGGGGTCAGCCGGACGACCCGCTCGACGTGGTCACAGCCCCTCAGGTGGCCCGCCCCACCACGGGACTGACAAAGGAGAACCTGTTTTGGCCGCCTCATCGGTGTGGTCTGAGGGACACCGGGTCAGATCTGCACGCTACCGAAGCAGCTTTCTGAGCTCCTCGTACTGCTCGGGGGTAATCTCGCCACTGGCCAGGCGCCGTCGGAGCACGTCCAGGGCGCCGTCGGCATTCCCGCGACGGGTCAGGCCGTACACCACAAGCGCAACCCCCGCCACCAGGAGCAACAAAGCCACCACTCCCAGAAAGCCGGCCCATCCCCAGCTGCCGCCTCCCCACCCCCAGCGGCCCATCATTCCCGGACCCATCATGCCCGGGCCCATCATCCAACCCCAGCCCGGAAACATCATCACCATCATCCCGAGGACGGGCAGCAGCACCAGGATCCCCAAGACCACCACGACGACCCACAGTCCATCCCGCCCGCTCATCTTTCCCCTCCTACTCAAACTCCCTCTGCCTTAATAGCACCCCATGCCAGCCGTGATACCAGACCTGGCTCGTGTAGGCGTTCACACTGAGCATCCCAAACGGCTTCCCGCCCCGCTCCACATGAAACGTAAAGTACCCGTAAAACTCCGTCCCGTGGCCCGCAGTCGCTCCGCGGGCCGTCTCGTTCAAGAACTCCTGCGCGCGCTCCCGCGCCTGCTCCAAAGAGAGAGGTGCACCCGCTCCCTCCCTCACCATCCACCCGCCCATGTGTCCGTACTTGCCGTTCCACATCATGTTCGGCCGCGGCTCCGGGTACGTAAATCCCCAGTGGTCCACCAGGAGCTCCATGGCCCCCTTCCCGGAACTCTTTTCCACCACCTGCACGTAGAAGTGGTTCGTGAACTCCATTACCTCTTTGGGGACGAGGTCGGTATACCCGAGGCGACCCAGTTCCTGCCGCACGATCTCCGCGGCCGCTTCCATCGTCACCGGACCGCGGGTCACCCGAATCCAGGATCCCGCCACGGAAAGGGCTATCCCCGCGGCGAGCATCACAAGGCCCACACCGATCAGCGCGTAGCTGCGCTGCACGTCCAGCCCCCTCCCCGACCTTGCCTCTGCGTGTTGCCCGCCGCGGGCCAACCTCTTCTGCGGAGCCCGTAGTGCAGGACTTTCTCGGCAGGCTGCGTTTCCATCAGTTGAGAACCGTGGATCTACGCTTCCGCTTCCCGATCAGGGCCACAGTGAGCACAACCCGCTAGAGCCCCCCGCATACTGCGGTTGTCCCGTGCTGTCAACCTTCCGCAGGGTGGTCGCCTCTGTCAACCTCCGGTAGCTGGTCTGCCCGCCGGACGGTCTCGCTGACCTCGCGCCACGGGCGAAGGCACGCGCGCCAGCTGCCGCAGGGCCCGTCGCCAGGGCCGATCCGCCCGGGGACCGTACGGCGCCGGCGTGTGTTTCCGTAACCCGTCGCGTCCTCGAGCTCCTCCAGTCCCGGCGCAAGTCCCGGCGCATCCCCCGCCATACGCAGTCCACGGACTCGGCGCCTAAAAGTTCGCCCCACCACCTGTCAAAGGCTCCGCGCACGCATGCCCGCCGGCCGCAGCGGGCGGTCCCGATGCTCCGGGTCCTCCACCGCCAGCTCCAGCGCCCTAGAATCCGGCTTCTCGAACAACGCCTTGACCAAAGAGCCACATGGGACTCCGCCTCCTTGTGGCTGGTTTCGGGTCTACCCGGCTATTGAGAACCAGGGCGGCCGTCCTACTCTACTTCCCTAAATCCGAGCGCCGACTGAAACCTTACGGGGACAGGCCGCAGGATGCACCGTCCGGGCTGGTTGACTGCACGGGAGATCGCCTCGTACGCTGGAGTTACGCGCTGCGTGGGCGATGGGGCTCGCCCTAGCATACCCGGCGGCGGCCGGGTTGATGGCTCCTACCGGTCATCGGTGGGGTTTTTTA
>JBEQAH010000217.1:0-3597 GCA_041640435.1 bacterium
TAGAGGAGAGCGAAGGGCTTCTCCTCGCGCCGCTTGCGGCGGCGCAGGCGCTGCACCGCCTCCTCGCTACGCGCGTCCACCAGGAGCTGGAAGCCGCCCAGCCCCTTCAGGGCCACGATGGCGCCCCGCCGGAGTGCCTCGGCCGCTTCCTGCAGCGCAGCCTCCCGGGCGGCCAGGACGCGCCCGCGGCCGTCCCACAGCGCCAGGTGCGGGCCGCATGCGGGGCAGGCTATGGGCTGGGCGTGGAAGCGGCGGTCCAGGGGGTCGTCATATTCCGCCCGGCAGGCGGGACACATGGCGAAGCCGCGCATGGTGGTGTTGGGCCGGTCGTACGGCAACGCCTCAATGATGGTGAAGCGCGGCCCGCAGTTGGTGCAGTTGATGAACGGATAGCGGTAGCGGCGGTCCGCCGGGTCGAAGAGCTCCCGCAGGCAGTCCGGGCAGGTGGCGATGTCGGGGAGGACGGCAACCGTCGTCGCGCCCTCCGCGGTGCTCTGCCTGATCTGAAACCCGACGAATCCCACCGCGTCCAGGTAGACGGCGTCCAGGCTGTGCACCGCTGCCCGCGGTGGCCGCTCCCGCCGCACCCGCCGCAGGAAGGTGCGCAGGGCCGCAAGCGAGCCCTCCACCTCGATTAAGACACCCTGGGTGGTGTTGCTCACCCATCCCGCCAGGCCCATCTCCGTGGCTAGGCGGTAGACGAAAGGCCGGTAGCCCACGCCCTGCACGGCGCCGCGGATGGTCACGCGGAGCCGCTGCACCCGGGAGTCCCGGGAGCGGGGCCGCTGCTCCGTCCGCCGGGGGAGGCGCTGCACGCCGGGGTCAGCCATCTAGCTCACCTCCGCCCCGCAGGTCCTGTAGGATCGAAGCCACCACCCTGTCCACCGCCTCCCTCACCCGCACGGAGAGACCCACACCCGGGGAAAAGTGCTCCCCCTCGATCCCGTACACGAGCAGGCGGCGTGGCAGCCGCCCCAGGGCCCGGGCCAGCTCCACCGCCTCCGCCACTCCCATGGCGTGCGTGGAACCACGCGCCAGGGTCGCCGGCAGGGGGCCTTCCGCAGCGTCGAAGCGGTGCACGGTGCCCGGTGCCGCCCCCGAGGCGACGGCGTCCACCAGGATCACCAGGTCCGCTCCCTCCCACACCTCTAGCAGCGCCGTCCCCTCGCCGTCCTGCTCCACCAGTTGGACACCGCTCAGCGCCCGCCGCCGCAGGCGCCGGACCACCTCCCGCCCCACGGCGTCGTCGCGCCGGTAGGGGTTGCCCACCCCGATCACCAGGGCCTGCCAGCGTCCATCGCGCTGCACACGGGTGGAGCACACGGCCTACTCCCGGTCCACCCGCAACGTGAGGAAGTGGGTGGCGCAGGAGATGCAGGGGTCGTAGTTGCGGATGGCCTGCTCGCACTGCCAGGTGAGGGTGGCATGGTCCAGGTCGACACGCGGAGCGACGAAAGCCCGCAGGTCCTCCTCCATCGCCTTCTGGTTCTGCGCCGTGGGGGGAACGATCTTCGCATCGGTGATCACCCCCTCGGCATCGATGGTGTAGCGGTGGTAGAGGATGCCCCGCGGCGCCTCGGTGCACCCGTAGCCCGTCCCTGCCCGGGGGCACACCTCGACGAACGGCCGCTGCGGGGGTTCGTACAGATCGATCAGCCGCAGCGCTTCCTCGCAGGCGTAGAGGACTTCCACGCTGCGCACCACGATGCTCTGGAAGGGGTTGCGGCACACCGGACCCAGCCCCGCCTCCCGCGCCGCCTCCTGCACTGCGGCCGGGAGGCGGTCGAAGTTCAGGTTGTAGCGGGCCAGCGGCCCCACCAGGTAGGCTCCACCCGTCCTCAACCGGGAGTGCAGCGCGTTGGAGTAGGGGACCTGCTCCTCGACGAAGTGGTGGTCGTACTCGCGCACGGCGATGTCCAGCCCCCGGTTGGAGACCAGTCGCCCCTCGACGATGGGGTACTCGCGGGCATGGCGCAGGGCGACGAACTCGTAGTCGTGTTCGTAGTCGGGGAATGGCAACGTCCCCGCCCAGCGCACCGTTTCCAGCGCCGCATCCCGCGCCCACTTCAACCGCTCCGCGATCTGGGCCAGTTCGGCCTTGGCCGGGACACGGTAGAACCCGCCCACGCGCACGTTGATGGGGTGGACCTCGCGGCCTCCGAGCAGGGTCATCAGGTCGTTGCCCGCCTTCTTCAGCCCCAGCCCCCGCTGCACCACCTCCGGGTGGTCTCGGGCCATGTGGATGGCACTCTCATAGCCCAGGAAGTCCGGGGCGTGCAGGAGGTAGATGTGCAGGGAGTGGCTCGAGATCCACTCGCCGCAGTACAGGAGGCGGCGGAGCAGGCGCACCGGCTCCTCCACCTGGACGCCGCAGACGTCCTCCATGGCAGCCACCGCGCTCATCTGGTAGGCCACGGGGCAGATGCCGCAGATCCGCGCCGTGATGTCCGGAGCCTCGGTGAAGCGGCGCCCCCGCAGGAAGGCTTCGAAGAAGCGCGGCGGCTCGAAGATGCGCAGGCGAACCTCGGTCACCTGGCCGCCGCGGATGCGCACATCCATGGCGCCCTCGCCCTCAACGCGCGCCAGGTAGTCCACCTTGATGGTCTTAGTGCGCTTCATGACGCTCACTCTCTGCGCGGAAGGCCTCCGCCCCCGCATTGAAGGTCCGCAGCACCCGCACCAGGTCCCCCTCGTCCACCCCCAGTGCCTTCCACCGCGCCATGAGGGAGGTGACGTTGGGCGTCTCCATGGGGCCAAAGCAGCCGTAGCAGCCGCGGCCGTAGGCGGGGCAGATGGCGCCGCAGCCGGCCTGAGTGACCGGACCCAGGCAGGGCGTCCCCTGCGCCACCATGATGCAGGGCGTGCCCCGCCGCTTGCACTCCATGCAGACGCTGTGGGACGGGATCGCCGGGCGCCGACCGTGGAGGAAGGCGCTGATCACTTCCAACAGCTGCGTCCCGTTGACGGGGCAGCCGCGCAGCTCGAAGTCCACGGGCACATGGGCGGCCACGGGGGTGGAGGTCTTAAGCGTCTGCACGTACTCGGGGCGGGCGTAGACCAGCTTCCGCCACTCCTCCACGTCGGCGAAGTTTCGCAGCGCCTGAATGCCTCCGGAGGTGGCGCATGCGCCGATGGTCACCAGGAAACGGGAGACCCTCCGCACCTCCCTGATGCGTTCGGCGTCGTGGGGCGTGGAGATCGACCCCTCCACCAACGAGATGTGGTACGGACCGCGCACTGTGGCGCGCGAGGCTTCCAAAAAGTAGGCGATCTCCAGCTGGCCCGCGACCTCCAACAGCTGCTCCTCGCAGTTCAGCAGGGAGAGCTGGCAGCCGTCGCAGGAGGCAAACTTCCACACGGCCAGCTTCGGGCGGCGGACGGGGCGGCCCATCACAGTTCCCTCAGGCGGAAGAAGGGAGCGATGCGCTCGTACGGAAAAACCGGACCGTCCCGGCAGACGAAGAACGGCCCGTACTGGCAGTGGCCGCACTGCCCGATGCCGCAGTGCATGTTGCGCTCCATGGAGAGGTAGATGCGCCCCTCCGGCACGCCGCGCGCCTGCAGCTCGCGCACCACGAAACGCATCATCACCTCTGG
>JBEQAH010000218.1:0-3594 GCA_041640435.1 bacterium
GTCCATGGCGTGGGTGTGGATCTTCGACTCCACCTTCAGCGTGGTGAACTGGACCCTCAAGGTCCTCGGGCTGCTTCCGGGCTGGTTGTACTGGTTCGGGGAGCCTGGGCTCGCCACCCTGGCCATCATCACGGTGCACGTGTGGCGGATGTTCCCCTTCGCCACCGTCATCGTCCTGGCTGGGTTGAGCGCCATCCCCCAGGACGTCCGGGAGGCTGCGGTGGTGGACGGCGCCGGCTTCTTTCGCAGGCTGCTCCACGTGAACCTGCCCATGCTGTTGCCCGTGGTGACGGTGGCGGTGCTGTTCGGCGTGGTGTTCACCGCCACCGACTTCAGCGTGGTGTGGCTGCTGACCCGTGGAGGGCCGTACAACAGCACCCACGTGCTGGCCACCCTGGCCTTCCAGCGGGGCATTTTGGGCGCCAACCTGGGGGAGGGTGCGGCGGTGGCCCTGTTCCTGCTGCCGGTGCTGCTCGCGGCCGCGGTGGCCATGCTGCGCTTGGCCCGGCGCGCGGAGGTGGGGACGTGAACCCGCGGGGGGCGATCCGGGTGGCGAAGCGGGTGGCCCTCTACGCCGCGGCCCTGGCGTTCACCGTGTTCGCCGTCTTCCCCTTCTACTGGATGTTCCTGACGGCCTTTAAACAGAACCGCGACCTCTACGTGGGCGCCACCAACCTGCAGCACGTGCCGTGGATCTTCAACGACCCGCCGACCCTGGAGCACGTGCGGCTGCTGTTCTTGGGAACCCCCTACCTGCTGTGGGTGAAGAACACGGCCCTGGTGGGGCTGGCGGTGGTGGCCATCACCCTGTTGGTGGCGGTGCCGGCGGGCTACAGCTTGGCCCGGCTGGCGGGCCGCTGGGGCGAGCGCCTGGGGATCGGGATCTTCCTCACGTACCTGGTGCCCCCGACGCTGCTGTTCATCCCCTTCGCGCGGGTGATCTCGTTCCTCGGCCTGCAGAACCAGCTGGGTGCCTTGGTCCTGGTGTACCCCACCTTCACCGTCCCCTTCTGCACGTGGCTCATGATGGGCTTCTTCCGGTCCGTCCCTCGGGACCTGGAAGAGCAGGCCATGGTGGACGGGTACAGCCGGCTCGCCGTGATCCAGAAGGTGGTCCTGCCGCTCGCGATCCCCGGGATGCTCACCGTGGTCATCTTCGCCTTCACCCTGGTGCTGCAGGAGTTTGTCTACGCCCTCACCTTCATCAGCCAGGTGGAGCGCATGACCCTGAGCCTGGGCGTGCCCGTGGCCCTGGTGCGGGGCGACGTGTTCTACTGGGGCTCCCTCATGGCCGCGTGCCTGATCACCAGCGTCCCCATCGCGGTGATCTACAGTTCCTTCATCGACCGGTTCATCGCGGGCCTCACCGCGGGGGCGGTGAAGGGCTAGCCGCTCTGTCACGGCCCCGTGAAACCCCCCGTTTGACCCTCCCGCGGGCGCGGGGTAGCATCGAGGCAAAGCGAACCCCGGGGAGGCGTTCCATGCCGCTCGCCACGGAGACCTACCTGCAGGCCGCGAGCACCCTGCGCCGCGTGATGTTCGAGATCAAGAAGGTCATCGTGGGTCAGGATCTGATGCTGGAGCGGATCCTGGTCGCCCTGCTCGCCCGCGGCCACATCCTCATCGAGGGAGTTCCGGGGCTCGCCAAGACTCTGGCGGTGAAGACCACGGCGCAGGTGGTGGGCGGGGAGTTCAAGCGCATCCAGTTCACCCCGGACCTGGTCCCCGCGGACCTGGTGGGGACCCGGATCTACAACCAGCAGCGGGGGGCCTTCGAGGTAGAGCTGGGCCCCATCTTCGCCAACCTGGTGCTGGCGGACGAGATCAACCGCGCGCCCGCCAAGGTGCAGTCCGCGCTGCTGGAGGCCATGCAGGAGCGGCAGGTGACCATCGGCAAGCAGACCTTCCGACTGCCCGACCCGTTCCTGGTCCTGGCCACCCAGAACCCCATTGAGAGCGAGGGGACCTACCCGCTGCCGGAAGCGCAGGTGGACCGGTTCATGTTCAAGGTGGTGATCGGCTACCCGTCCGTGCACGAGGAGATCGAGGTGGTGGAGCGCGGGACCGGCGAAAGCCGACCCGCCCCGGAGCAGGTGCTGACCGGTGAGCAGTTGCTGGAGCTCCAGCAGGTGACGGACACGGTGTACGTCCCGCCCCGGGTCATGGAGTACGCAGTACAGCTGGCGGTGGCCACCCGGGACCCGGGGACCGTGGGGCTCCCTGAGCTGCGCCGCTACATCCAGTTCGGCGCGAGCCCTCGGGCGCCCCTCAACCTGGTGCTGGGTGCGAAAGCCCTGGCTGTCCTCCGGGGCCGGGAGTACGCCCTTCCGGAGGACGTGCGGGACCTGGCCTACGAGGTGCTCCGGCACCGGTTGGTGCTGTCCTACGAGGCGCTGGCGGAGGACGTGCAGCCGGACCACCTGATCGGCCGCATCCTGGAGCGGGTGCCGCTCCCCAGGGTGCACATGGGAGACCCGCATGGAGACGCCCGAGCGGATCTTGAGGCGCCTCGAGTTTAAGGTCGTCCGGCGCCTGGACGGGTTCCTATTCGGTGACTACACGGGGTTGTTTTACGGCCCCAGCCTGGACCTGGCGGAGGTCCGGGAGTACGTGCCCGGCGACGAGGTCCGCCGGATCGACTGGAACGTCACCGCCCGGACCACCCGGCTGCACGTGCGGCAGTACCGGGAGGAGAAGGAGCTGACCGCGTGGCTGGTCGTGGACCTCTCGCCCTCCATGGCCTTCGGGACCCGCCGGGTCCTCAAACGCCAGCTGGCCGCGGAGTTCTGCGGGGCTGCGGGCTACGTGATCACCCGCCACGGCGACAAGGTGGGGGCGGTGTGCTTCCCGCAGTCCTACCTCATCCCGCCCCGCGCCGGGCGCCGCCAGGTCCTCCGCCTCCTGCACGCCCTGGAGCACCTGCCCACCCCGCCCGCCTCTGGCCGGACGGATCTGGGGCGGGTGTTGCGGGATCTCCACGGCATGCTCCGACGCCGGTCTTTGGTGTTTGTGGTGTCCGACTTCCTGTCGCAGGAGGGGTGGGAGCACGGCTTAAGGCAGCTCGGATACCGGCACGACGTGATCGCGGTCCAGATCACCGATCCCGCGGAGTCCGAGCTTCCGGACGTGGGGCTGCTGACCCTGCAGGACCCCGAGACCGGGCAGCAGGTCCGGGTGGACACTTCAGACCCCGCGGTCCGCCGGGCGTACCGGGAGCGGGTGGCGCAGCGGGAGGCCAGGTTGCAGCAGGCCTTCCGGAGCGCGGGGGTGGACGTGCTGCGGCTATCTACTCACGAATCCATCGTCCCGCCCCTCGTCCGGTTCGTCACGTATCGTAGGAGGCGACGGTGGAGTTCACCTGGCCGGTGATGCTGGTCGGGCTACTCGCCCTGCCGCTGCTTTTGGCGGCGTACGGCGCGGTGCGGCGCTATCAGGCGCGGGCGGCGCAGGCCTTTGCGGATCCGCACCTGCTGGAGCGGCTGCGGTGGGGCGCACGGCTGAGGGCCCCCTGGCTCCCGTTCGCCTGCTACCTCGGCGCCGTGGCTCTTCTGGTGTTCGCCTCGGCACGGCCGGTGGCCGCCATCCCCGTACCCA
>JBEQAH010000219.1:0-3588 GCA_041640435.1 bacterium
TGCGGCTTCCGCCGCTCAAACTTCGGCTTCGCCATCCTCCTCCGCCTCCCGCTCCTGGTTTAGGCCCGGGCCACGCTCAAGCGGCCCTTCAGGATCTCGTCCGCGATCGCCGCAGGAACCTCCTCGTAGTGGGAGAACTCCATGGTGTACACCGCCCGGCCCTGAGTCCGGGACCGTAGCTCCGTGGCGTACCCGAACATCTCGGCCAGGGGCACCAGGGCCGTGATGACCCGAAGGCCCTGACGCGGCTCCATGGACTGGATCCGACCCCGGCGGGCGTTCAGGTCCGCCAGCACGTCTCCCATGTACGCCTCGGGCGTGGTCACCTCCACCCTCATGACGGGCTCCAGCAGCACGGGCTTCGCCTTCTGAGCCGCATCCTTGAAGGCCAGGGACCCCGCGATCTTGAAGGCCAGCTCTGAAGAGTCCACCTCGTGGTAGGAGCCGTCCACCAGCACCGCCCGAACGTCCACCACGGGGTAGCCCGCCAGCACACCGGACTCCATGGCCTCCCGGATTCCTTCCTCCACGGGCTTGATGTACTCCCGGGGGATGACTCCCCCGGTGATCCGGTCCACGAACTCAAACCCGGCTCCCCGAGGGAGGGGCTCCACCTCGATCACCGCGTGACCGTACTGACCCCGGCCCCCGGTCTGTCGCACGAACCGCCCCTCGCCGCGGGCCGGCTGCCGGAGCGTTTCCTTGTAAGCCACCTGAGGACGGCCCACGTGCGCTTCCACCTTGAACTCCCGCACCAGGCGGTCCGTGATGATCTCCAGGTGCAGCTCACCCATCCCCGCGATGAGCGTCTGGCCCGTCTCGGGGTCGAACCGCACCCGGAAGGAGGGGTCTTCCTCCGCGAGCTTCGCCAGGGCGGCACTGAGGCGGTCGGAGTCCGCCTTCGTCTTGGGCTCCACGGCGACGGAGATGACCGGTTCGGGGAACTGGATGGCCTCCAGCACGATGGGAGCCGCCTCGTCGCACAGGGTATCGCCGGTGGTGGTCTCCCGCAGGCCCACCGCGGCCACCACGTTACCCGCGGTCACCTCCGGAATGTCCTCCCGGTGGTTGGCGTGCATGAGGAGGATGCGGCTCACCCGCTCCCGGATCCCCTTGGTGGCGTTGAACACGTACGAACCGGCCCGCAGGGTGCCCGAGTAGACGCGGAAGTATGTGAGCTTGCCCACATAAGGGTCGCTCATGATCTTGAAGGCCAGGGCGCAGAAGGGGGCCTGCTCGTCCACGGGCCGCTCCTCCGCCTCGCCCGTCCTGGGGTTGGTGCCCCGGACCGCGCCCACGTCCGCGGGGGAGGGGAGGTAGTCCACCACCGCGTCGAGCAGCGGCTGGACCCCTTTGTTGCGGAAGGAGGATCCGGCCAGCACCGGCACCAGCTTCCCCGAGAGGGTTCCCTTGCGGATGGCCCTGCGCAGCTCGGCCTCCGGCACGGGTTGGCCTTCCAGGTACTTCTGCATCACCGCGTCGTCGCACTCGGCCGCGGCCTCCAACAACCGCTCCCGGTAGGCTTCCACCACCTCCCGCATCTCCGCAGGGATGGCGGTTTCGTCCGAGCGCGTGCCCAGGTCGTCCAGGTAAAGGAGGGACCGCATGCGGATCAGGTCCACGACCCCCTGGAAGGCATCTTCCGAACCCACGGGGAGCTGGATGGGGACCGCGGGTGCGCCGAGCCGCTCCCGGACCATCTCCACGACCCGGAGGAAGTCGGCGCCCACCCGGTCCATCTTGTTCACGTACACCACCCGGGGAACCCGGTACCGGTCCGCTTGCCGCCACACCGTCTCCGACTGGGGCTGAACCCCTTCCACGGCGCTCAGGATCACCACGGCGCCGTCCAGCACCCGCAGGGACCGCTCCACTTCGATGGTGAAGTCCACGTGGCCCGGGGTGTCGATGATGTTGATGCGGTGGTCCCGCCAGAAGCAGGTGGTGGCCGCGGAGGTGATGGTGATCCCCCGCTCCCGCTCCTGGACCATCCAGTCCATGGTGGCGGAGCCTTCGTCCACCTCGCCCAGCCGGTGTACCCGTCCCGTGTAGAACAGGATGCGCTCCGTGGTCGTCGTCTTGCCCGCGTCGATGTGGGCGACGATGCCGATGTTCCGAATCCGCTCCAGCGGTACCTTCACGGCCAACCGGATCCTCCCCGCGCCTACCAGCGGTAGTGCGCAAACGCCTTGTTCGCCTCCGCCATGCGGTGCACTTCCTCCCGGCGCTTGACGGCGCCGCCCTGACCCTGGGAGGCGTCCAGGATCTCCCGGGCCAGCTTCTCCACCATCCCCCGCTCCGAGCGCTGGCGGGCGTACTCCACCAGCCAGCGGATTCCCAGGGACACCCTCCGCTCCGGCCTCACCTCCACGGGCACCTGGTAGTTGGCGCCGCCCACCCGGCGCGGCTTCACCTCCAGCACCGGCATGACGTTCTGCAACGCCTTCTCCAGCACCCGCACCGGGTCTTGGCCAGCGCGCTCCTCCACCCGCCGCAGCGCGCCGTACACGATGCGCTCCGCCAAGCTCTTCTTCCCCCGCGTCATGACCTTGTTGATGAGCCGCTGGATCATCACGTTCCCGTACACCACGTCGGGCGGGATGATCCGCGGCGGCACGGGTCCCTTGCGCGGCATGCTGTCCCTCCTTACGCCTTCGGCCGCTTCGCCCCGTACTTGCTCCGCCCCCGGCGCCGGTCGGCAACCCCGGCGGCATCCAGGGTGCCCCTCACGATGTGGTAGCGGATCCCGGGGAGGTCCTTCACGCGCCCGCCCCGCACCAGGACCACCGAGTGCTCCTGGAGGTTGTGTCCGATGCCCGGGATGTAGGCGGTGACCTCGATCCCGTTCGTCAGCCGCACCCGGGCGATCTTGCGCAGCGCGGAGTTCGGCTTCTTCGGCGTCATGGTCTTGACCTGAATGCACACCCCGCGCTTGAAGGGGTTCCCCTCGAGCGCCGGGGACTTGCTCTTGTGCTCAAGAGGCACCCGCCCCTTGCGCACCAGTTGGTTGATGGTCGGCATCCGCCTCCCTCCTCACGAACCAAACACCTCCCGGACGGCAGGGCGCTCGACCCCGCCCGGTCCAACCAGTTCGGGTGCCTACGCCTCGCTGGACCCGCCCGCGCCCTGCGGAGCCCGACCGCACCACGTCAGCGGAGCCTCCGGATGGGGACCGGGGCTCTTGACCGCTCGGGCACCTGCGGCGCGGTGACCGCCCCGCGCGATCTGCGGGGCGAGTGGGCTACGACTGCTCCCTTCGGAGGATCGCCGCGGCGGAGGCCGCTACGGCGATCCCGCAGAGCCGACCCAGCTCCCGGCCGGAGGGGACCTCCACCACGGGCACACGCATCTCCTCGGCCGCACGCAGGACCGGCTCGACCACCCGCCGGTCCGCGTCCTGCGCGACAAACACCACCTCAGCCCGCCCCTTGCGGACGGCCTTGGCGGTCTGGTTCGCACCGACCGCGCGCTGCTCCGCTTGTCGCAGCGCTTCCAGCTCGGTCACCGGCTCCCTCCCTCGGGGCACCTGCCCCTCATCGCGCGGGCTCCAGGCAACCTTCCAGAGCATAGACAATCGCTCCCCCGCTG
>JBEQAH010000220.1:0-3581 GCA_041640435.1 bacterium
CCCTCCTCCCCTCCCCCCATGGGGAGGGATCCGGGACAGCCTACCACCGGGGGGGCGAAACGTCAACCGGGTTCAGGGCTCCTGCAGGAGCCGGGTGAGGTAGCGTTGCAGCTTCTTCGTCCCCTCTTCGCCAACGAAGGGACCGGCGTGGACCTCCAGGATCCGGCCGGAGCCGGTGATGAACACGGTGGTGGGGAGTCCCACGATCCGGTACCGCGCGAGGAGTGTACCGTCTTCGTCCAGCACGGAGGGGAAGGTTACGCCGAGGTCGCGCACGAACGCCTTTGCCTGCTCGGGCGGGTCGAGGACGTTCACCCCGAGGAAGTGCACCTGGCCCCGATAGCGCTTGGCCGCATCCTCCAGGGTCGGCATCTCCAGCCGGCACGGCACGCACCAGGAGGCCCAGAAGTTCATCACCACCGGTTTCCCTCGCAGCTCGGAGAGGGCGAGCTCGCGGCCGTCCAGGCTTTCGCGGATGAAATCCGGGGCAGGGGGGCGCGCCTGCGCGCGAAGGGGTACCGGACGGAGCGGTGTCTGCGCAGCCGAAGGAGCGCGCTCCCGGGTCTGCTGCCACATCCAGAGGGTGGCGGCCGAGGCCAGAGTGATCAGCAGGAGCAGGCCGGAGCGTCGCACGGCCTTAGCGCAGAGCTTCCCACCAGTACCCCAGGATGTACACGCCCGCGCCGACCAGGAAGGCGGCCGCGAGCCGGTGGACCAGGGGAACGAACGCCCTCACCCAGCGTGTCACCAAGGCCTCAAACAGGGCGGCGCCCAGGAGCACAGCTGTGAGCACCGTGCCCATGCCCAGGGCGTAACCGACGAACCGACCCATGGCTACCAGGAGATCCCCTGAGGCCGCGGCGCTTCCCACCACTGCCAGGAAGACCGGAAGGGTGCAGGCCAGGGAACAGGCACCGTAGGCGACCCCGAACCCCAAGAAGGAGCGCAGCGTGGGATCGGGCCGCAGCTGCACCCGGCTGGCGGCCGGGATCCCCAGCGCCCGGCCGGTGAGGGCGAGCCAGGTGCCCAGCGCCACAAGCCCAAGGCCGATGGCGAGGCCGCCGTACGGGAACGCCCGAGCCAGGATGTAGCCGCCCGTACCGATCACGAGGCCTGCGCTCCCGAAGAGGAGAACAAACCCCAGGGTGGCCACCAGACCCAGGGAGAGGGCGCGGACCGCACGTTCTCCTGCAGATCCTGTGGCGGATCCGGGGCGGGCGAGGAGGTAGGCTGCTAGGGAGGGGAGGAGCAGGACACCACATGGGTTCACCGCGGCCACCATGCCGGCCGCAAACGCGTAGCCGAAGGGAAGCCAGCTGGCCAGGGTTGCCATCTGCCCCTGGGCCCCGTACGCCGCCTGCGTAGAAGGGAGGAGCACACCCCCCAGGGCAAGCCCGAGGAGCACGAATGCGAAGCCAGAGAGCTCCACGCGCCCCTGAGGGGGGGAGGACGGCTTCGGGGTCACGGCACCGACCTCCGGAGATCTTCGATGAGCCGCGCCAGCCCCTGTGCCGTGACGGGCCCGATCCACCGTCGCGCGAGCCGTCCCTGGGAGTCAATGAAGTACGTTTCAGGGATCCCGGTCACCCCGAACTCGATGAGGACCCTGCCGTTGGGATCGGGGCCGTTGGGGTAGCTGATCCCGTAGGTGCGCAGGAACTCCCGCGCGGCCGAGTCCGCATCCCACACGTTCACGCCCACGAACGTCACATCGCGATGCGCCTGCGAGGCCGCCTGGAGCTCTGGCGCTTCCTCCCTGCAGGGCGGGCACCACGAGGCCCAGAAGTTCACCACGACCACCCGGCCCCGCTGATCTGCAAGGCGCAGGGTGCCGCCATCAAAGAGCTGCAGCGTGAAAGTCGGTGCCGGGCGGAGCTGGATCGCACCCGCACGGGCGGTGGTGTTGATAGCAAGCCCGCCGCGGCCGGACCCCTGACCGCTGACGAGGGCCGAGGCGAAGAGCCAGGAGGTGGCGGCCGCGGTCCCGAGGGCAAGAGCAACGAGGACCCACCTCTTGCCGCGTGCGGCGGTGACGAAGGCTGGGCTTTGCGTCGGTCCGGCCATGGAGGATCCTGCCCCGCGCATTCCTTGTAGCATGGTACACCAGGCGCCGGAGATGCGTCCCTCTAGGTGTGGCGGCGTACCCGGGCGCGCAAATCGCGGCGTGCAGGACACACCCACGTCGACCCGGTCTCCGGCGCGAGTTGGCTACAGGTCCGGACCGGCGGGAGGCGTTCACCCCGGACCGTCTCCAGAACGGGTGCCCCGCGGGTTTGACACGGCGGCCGGAGTAGGATTAAATGATTACTAAATCGTCGAATCACACAGCGGGAGGAGCGCGCTGCAGGCACGGGCTCGCGATGACGTCTGTGCTCGCTTCGAGCCCGACGGCAGGCGGGTGGCGGGCCTGCGCGATCGGCTCCCGGAGGTGGCGGGCCTGTCAGAGCTGTTCCGGGCGCTGGCGGACGAGACGCGGACGAAGATCCTGTACCTGCTGGCGGCCGAGGAGCTCTGCGTCCGTGACTTGGCGACGATCCTGGGGTTGTCTTTGCCGGCGGTCTCTCACCACCTGCGCCTGCTGAAAACCATGCGCCTGGTCAAGTACCGACGGGAGGGCAAGAACGTCTACTACTCGCTTGACGACGACCACGTCCTGCGCCTGATCCAGGTGGCCCAGGAGCATTACGAGGAGGAACGCTGAACGGCAAGCTGGTCGGCGTGCACAGGGTCGCGGATGGGCACGCGTGCGCGGGAATCCACAGGCAGGGCGGTCAGCGCTACCTTATTGGAAGGCCTCGCCCCACAACGAGGTGCTCCCGCAGCTTGGCTGACGTCTCACTCCTGGCGCGGCTCGAAGCGCTGCCCGACGGTGAAAAACCGTGTCCGGACTGCTCACTGTGACCGGGCGTTCGCAACCGGTTGTGTCGCCCCACCTGGCCTGCTTCGAGGTGTGGGGCCTGGTGATCGGCCGCCGGGAGGGTCGCTTCGTCTACTCCGGGTTCGTCGACCCACGGATCGGGGACGTGCTCCGCTGCGCCCATGGCGTCCCGGCGGACGTGGCGGCGCGGACCTACACCTGCACCCGCGACGGAGTTGAGGAGGATAGCCATTGGGGGTGACCACCGAGCGTAGTCAGCAGCTTGAGCTTTACGTGGCCAACCTCGATTGCGAGCACGACGCCGCCGTCATCGAGCGCGGCCTGGCTGGTACGTCGGGGCTCATCGAGCGGAAGGTTTACCCCCGGGCGGCCAAGGTCGTCCTCACCTACGACCCGGAGCGCACCTCCGCCGAGACGCTCAAGGAGAAACTCCAGGCGCTGGGCTTCCCGCCGCAGCGGGGGCGAACCCCGGCCGAGCCGCCAAAGCCCTGGCGCAACCCGAAGGTACTGACCTCGGCCACCTCGGGCCTTCTGCTGTTGATGGGTTGGCTTTTGGGGCTGGTCGGCGCGCCGGATCTGGTCTCCACGGGGCTCTACCTCGTCGCCATGGTCACCGGCGGTTACCTCTTCGGTCGCGAGGCGATCGAGGAACTGATCTTCGAGCGGGCGATCGGGATCGAGTTGCTGATGAGCACCGCGGCGG
>JBEQAH010000221.1:0-3561 GCA_041640435.1 bacterium
TCCGCGCGGTGCGGGTGGCCCACCAAGCCTGACTGACCGGTGGTGTGCACGGCCACCGATCGGTCCGGGTCCAGCAGGTCCACCACCATCCGCATGGAGGCCACCACGGTCTGGTCGAACGGCCTCAGCAAGGAGTAGGCCGCCTGGTTCACAGTCCAGCCGTCCCCCGGCGTGGGGAAGGGTCCGAGCCCCAGCAGCCGCCCCAGGACGGGGATAGGGTCCAGCAGGTGCGCAAACCGCGCCTTGTGCAGGGCTCCCCAGGTCCACCGACTGGGGTCCCGACCCAACCGGGCTTCCAGGTCCCGCAACGCGGCCTGCAGGATCTCGACCACGGCCCGGTCGCGCCCCTCCGGGCCCCACCAGGGGTCCTGGGGCTGGTCCCACAACCACAGCAGCGCGGCCATCAGGAACGGACGCCGCGCGTAGCGCTCCCACAGCTGCTCGCCGAGCCTGGGCCGGAACAGCTTCTCTGCCGCCTGTACCAGGAACGCCTGGTACACCGCCGCGGGACGGCTACCGACGGACAGCGTCCCATCCCAACGGCTCAACTCCTCCTGCAGCGGCCGTAATTTGGGATCATCCACCGGGACGCGGGCCAGCACCGGCGCGATCCGGCGGGCGGCGAGCGAGACGTGGTCGTACTGCAGCCGCTGCAGGTCCTCCAGGCTGAACCGGTCGCCTCTTGCCAGGACCTGCGCGATCCGCTTGGCCCGCAGCCCTTCTGACCACTCGCTGCCCAGGTGGTAGGGAAAGCCCTCGGGGACGATGCGGTTGTTGGCCGTGGCGATCCAACCCTGTGGCGGGTTTGAAAGGCCAGGCAGTGCCTCGTAAGGGATCCAGCCCACCCACTCGTACTCTCCCGTCCAGCCGGGAACAGGCTTCGTGCCATCTCCACGGGCCCGCAGGGGGATGCGGCCCGGGAGCTTGTATCCGATGTTGCCCTCGCGGTCCGCGAAGACGAAGTTCTGGGCGGGCACCTGAAAGTACCTCAGGGCGTCGAGAAACTCCCGAACGGTGCGGGCGCGGTTGTACCGCAGCACGCCTTCGGCCACGGTGGTGGGGAGCAGGGCTGTCCACCGGAGTGCCACGACCTCCCGCAGCCCCTCCACCACATCGTTCAGGATCGGTCCGTGGTGGGTGCTGCGGACGACCCAGCGCTCCGGGCTGCGCCGACCGCGCACGCGGATTTCCTCCACCCGCGTCTCGATCGGCCGCCAGCGGCCCCGGAACAGGTAGCGGGAGGGGTCCTGCGGGTGCAGCCGCTCCACAAACAGGTCCTGGACGTCCGGGTTCGCGTTGGTGACCCCCCACGCCAGGTCGCCGTTGTGGCCGATCACGACCCCCGGCACCCCGGGGAAGGTGAAGCCAACGACCCGGTAGCGGCCGCCCACTAAGTGCATGGTGTACCAGATGGACGGGAACCCGATGCGCAGGTGCGGGTCGTTGGCAAGGTAAGGTTTCCCCGTGTCAGTCTTCTGCCCGGACAGCACCCAGTTGTTGCTCCCCACCACCGCGGCCGCCGCGTGCCCGCCCCGCCGGCCGCCCGAGCGCCCGCCCACGATGGTAGGGGTGTCCGGGAGGGGCGGGGGCAGCAACCGCGCCACCGCCTCTCGTCCCAACTTGGCCTCCAGCTCCGCGCGCAGCAGCTCGGTCTGCCAGTTGCCCCCGAGTTCGTAGGCCATCAGCTTCCCGAAGGCGAGGCTATCCAGCGGCGACCAGGGCTCCGGTCGGGTCCGCAGCAACACGAACTCCAGCGGCAGCCGGCCGTGGTTTTGACGCAGAAAGGCGTTGACACCCGCCGCGTACGACCGCAGGGCCATCCGGGTTTCCGCGGACAGGAGTCCCCACTCCAAGGCCGCGGCGCCTCGCAGCCCCAGAGTGCGCAGGAACCGATCGGTCGCCAGGGTGCGCTCCCCGAACCACTCCGACAGCCGCCCGCTGGCCGTGCGGCGGTTCACCTCCATCTGCCACAGCCGGTCCTGCGCGTGCACATAGCCCTGGGCGAAGAACAGATCGTGCTCCGTTCGGGCGTAGATGTGCGGCACACCCCACCGGTCCCGCACCACCTCCACGGGCGCCTGGAGGCCCTCCACCTCCAGCAGGCCCTCGGTCTGCGGGAACGCCCGGCGCACGAGGTACAGGGCACCGCCCGTCCCTGCCAGCGCCAGCACCACCACAGTTAGGACGACCGCGCGCAGCCACCGCATGGCTACAGCCACACCCCTATGGGCTGGACGCGCACGTGCGCTTCCTCCAGAGCCGCCCGCACGGCGGCGGCCAGCTCCCAGGCGCCGGGGGTATCGCCGTGGATGCACAGCGTGTCGGCCTGCACCTGGATCTCCCCGCCGTCCGCAGTGGGGATGGGTTCACCGTACGCCAGGCGCACCGCCCGGGACGCCACCTCGTGCAGGTCGGCCAGCACCGCGCCGGGCCGGTCCCGGGGCACCAGACTCCCATCCCGCAGATAGGCACGGTCACAGAACGCCTCTCGAGCTACGCGCAGGCCCGCGGCGCGGGCGGCCCGCTCGCTCTCCGACCCGCTCAAGGCCACCAGGATCGCCTCTGGCCAGGCGCTGCGCACCGCCTCCGCGATCGCCTCCGCCACCGCCCGGTCGCGGGCGGCCACGTTGTACATCGCGCCGTGGGGCTTGATGTGCTGCAGCGCCACCCCCTCACTCCGAGCCACCGCCTCCAGGGCGCCCACCTGCGCCACCACGAAGGCAGCGATCTCATCCGGTGTAAGCGCGAGAGGCCGGCGGCCGAACCCCCAAAGGTCCGGGTAGCCCGGGTGGGCGCCCACCGCCACGCCCTTCTCCCTGCACAGACGGACCGTCCGCCGCATCACCACAGGGTCCCCTCCGTGCATGCCGCAGGCTACGTTCGCGGAGGTTACGAACTCCAGGACGCGCTCATCCTCGCCCACGCGGAAAGCTCCGTACGACTCTCCGAGGTCACAGTTCAGGTCCAGGTAGCGCATCGGCCTCCTCCTCGCTTGTCAACCGCCCGGCGGCCCCCGAAGATACCCCTAAGGTGCGTTCGCGCATCGGCCACAGGATCCTGGCGGGATACCTGGCGGTCACCCTCCTCCTGGCGCTGCTCCTCTCGGCGCTGGCGTACGCCAGTGTGTGGGTCGCGCAGGTGGCCAGGCGGCTCGACCGCTCCAACCGCACGGCTGCTCAGGTGCTGGCTTCTTGGGCCCTTGCGGAGCGGCGGTTGTTCCGCCTGCTGCAGCGGTCCCTCCACGGCTCCCCGGATGCGCAGGTGGAATCCGAAGTCCTGGCCCGTGTGCTGGCCACCCACCTGGACCGGGTGGTGGACACCTCGGGTCTACCGCCGGAGGAGCGCACCGCGCTCCGGAGCCGTTTGAACGCCACCCTGGCGGCGTACCAGGCTGCGGCGGCGAACTTCCTCGCCGCCCTGCCCCCGGACCGGGTCAGCCGGCTCGCCCCCCTTCTGGCCAGCCACCGGCAGCTGCGGGAGATCCTGCAGGGCGAGCTGGAACGGTTTCGGGGCGCCGCGGTGGCGGGGGCCGCCCAGCTGGAAGCCCTTCAGCGGGCCACC
>JBEQAH010000222.1:0-3552 GCA_041640435.1 bacterium
TCTGTTCCACGCGCTGCTCCATCGTCCCGTGGAGTCCCCGGAAGCCCTGGAGGGGTGGCTGCGCGACTCGAGCGAGCTTGCCGCCGCGCTGTCGGAGGAGCGGACGCGGCGCTACGTGGCCATGACCGAGCAGACCGACGACCCCGACCGCGAGCGGGCCTACTTGCGATTCTTGCGCGAGGTGCAGCCGCGCGCCGAACCCCTGTGGTTTGAGGTCCGCAAGCGTTACCTGGAACTCCGGGCACGTTTCCCCTTGCCCCAGAGCCGGTACTTCGTCCTGGACCGGGACACGGAGAACGCGGTGTCTCTGTTCCGGGAGCAGAACGTACCCCTGCGGGTCGAGGAAGACGAGCTGGAGCAGCGATACCAGAGGGTGGCCGGGGCCTGGACCGTCTGGTTCCGCGGCCATGAGTACACCGTCCCGCAGATGACCCGGTTCCTGGAGGAACCCGACCGGGCCACCCGCCAGGAGGCGTGGGAGGCGGTGGTCCGCCGTCGGCTCTTGGACCGGGAGGTCCTCGACGAGTTGTACGACGCTCTCGTGGGGCTGCGGCACCGCATCGCCCAGAATGCCGGGTTTTCTGACTATCGGGCTTACGCCTTCCGGGCCCTGGGCCGGTGGGACTACACGCCGGAGGACTGCCTAGCCTTCCACGCGGCCGTGGAGCGTCACGTGGTCCCTTTGTTGCGCGCGCTGTACGAAGATCGCCGGGCGCGGCTCGGCACCGACCGCCTGCGGCCTTGGGACCTGGACGTGGACCCAAATGGACGGCCACCCCTGCGGCCGTTCGCGAGCGCCTCGGAGCTCGTGGAGCGGGCGGGGAGGGTGTTCGAACGGGTGCACCCGGAACTGGGGGCGCAGTTCCGGTTCCTCGCAGAACGGGGTCTCCTCGACCTCGAAAGCCGCAAGGGCAAAGCCCCCGGTGGCTACCAGGCCACCTTCGACGAGCGCCGGTGGCCGTTCATCTTTATGAACGCCGCGGGCGTCGCCGCGGATGTGCGGACCCTGGTGCACGAAGCCGGCCATGCCTTCCACACCCTCGCCTGCCGCGAGGAACCCCTGCTGAGCTACCGCCACGCGCCCACAGAGTTCTCCGAGGTCGCCTCGATGGGGATGGAGGTACTGAGCCTGCCCCACCTGGACCTCTTCTATCCCGACCCGGGGGACCGCGAGCGCGCGCGGCGAGAGTTCTTTGAAGGCGCAGTGCGGCTGCTGGCGTGGATCGCCACCATCGACCTCTTCCAGCACCGGGTGTACACGCAACCCCAGCACACGAGGGAGGAACGGACGGGCTGGTGGCTGGAGGCCCACCGGCGGTTCCAGCCAGTGGTGGACTGGTCAGGCTACGAGGAGGCGGAGGCGTACCTGTGGCACCGACAACTCCACCTGTTCACACACCCCTTCTACTACATCGAGTACGGCATCGCCCAGCTGGGCGCCCTGCAGCTGTGGCTTCGGTCCATACAGGATTATGAGGATGCGGTGGCGCGGTACCGGGCGGCACTCAGCCTTGGCGGCTCCCGGCCTCTCCGGGAGCTATTCGACGCCGCAGGGCTGACGTTCGGCCTCGGCGAGGAGGTGGTAGCCCCAGTGGCGCGAGCCCTGGCGGAGTCGCTCGGGCGATCGCCCCACTTGAGCCACTGACAGCCTCCCCAGAAGAGGCCGGCGCCAGGATGCCCGCTACGGCTCCAGGAACTCCTCCCGCACCCTCCCCTCCGCGTGCCGAGGGGTGGGGATACCCAGAAGCCTGGCCAGGGTGGGCGCGAGGTCGATGAGGTCGATGGGCCGGTCTGGCCAGACCCGCCTGACCCCGGGCCCCGCGAGCACCACCGCCGCGTGCATCTCCGGGACCGTAGGGAGCGTGAGGTGCGCTCCGGTGAAGTTGTGCAGGAGCTGGGAGGCCTCGAAGCGCTCGCGGTTCACGGTGACGCGCTCCGTCCCGTCGAAGTACTTGACCGCCGCGCGGTATACGTAAGGGTTGGCCATGTACCCTGGCTTCCACGCGTACAGCACGTCGCCGATCCGGTCAATACCGGCACCCTCGTGGATCCCCAGGATGCGGGCGTCCTGCTTGCGCACCGCGGCGGCGACGATGGCCTCTCCGGTGACGGGGTCCCGCAACCGCAGCAGGGCGTCGATGATCTCGTCCTGGACCCGCTCGTAGTCCGCGGGGTCTACGCAGCCATGCGGGTCGCGGCCCTTCAAGTTCACAAAGATGTGGGCGTGGCCGGGCTCCAGAGGGTAGCACTTGGTCCGGGACCAGTCCACGTGCATCTGACCCGTCTCGGGGTCCAGGACGAAGCTCATCAGCCCGGCTTCGGCCAGACAGAACTTGAGGAACGGGAAGAAGTCCAGGTGCGTGAAGCCGTGGTCGGAGACCGCGAGCACCACGGTGCGGTCCAGGTCCACGGCGTCTAAGATCTCCCCGACGCCCTCGTCCACCTCCCGGTAGACCCCCCGGATCACGTCGAGCCAACGATCGGCGGTGGCGGGGTCGTACGTGCGCGCGCGAGGCTCGATCCCCCCGTACAGCACGTGCTGAATGTGGTCGATGGTGCCCACCCAGGAGAAGGCGAGGTCCCACTGACGCGCGCGGAGGACGTGGGAGGTGGCGCGGCGCCACCACCCGTTGTGGGCGGTGAGCTGGGCGAGGAAGGCTTCGAGGGGAATCCAGCCGTCCATGAACGCCCACGGATCGTCGACCTCCATGTAGGGCCCCGCCACAGCCTCCAGCTCCCGCGTCAGCTCCGGCGGCACGGTGTAGGGCTCTGCTGTGTTGATGGCGGTGAAGTACAGGCGGACGTCCTGCGCGTCGGGGCTCAGGGCCACCAGCTGGAAACGGAACCGCCCCAGGCGCGGCCCTTGGCCTGTGTGGAAGGTGGCGGTGACCCAGTCGCTCAGCTGTCCCACGCGCAGCCGTGCCACGGCGGCCTGCGCGTCCGGGCGCGGGGCCACCACCAGCTCATCGTAGCCGCTCTCCCCCGTGGCCACGATGGCCACGTGGTAACGGGGGCCGCGGGCGTATGTGGGCGGGACGTCCACCGAGAAGGCCAGGGGAGGTCGACGGCTCTCCTCCAGGCCCGACCAGTCCCGCGCGGGCTGCGGGTGGACGACCACCATACGGCCGGGCACTTGATTGCACGGGAAGCGCCGGGTCGCGAAGAACGAGCTGCTGGCGACGTCGAACAGGGGCATGTAGAAGAAGCGGAACGGCGGGTTGAGGGCCGCGGCCACCTGAACCCCCCGCTCCAGGCCCAAGGGCCAGGTGACCGGCCAGTTGACCAGTGCAGGCAACCTGCCGGCGCGCAACCCCGCTTCCCACAGGGTTTCCGCGAGCTGGACCCGGCGATCGAAGGAGGTGTGCCATTGGTCCAGGGGCTCACCGGGGAAGTGGACCATGAGGCTCGGCACGCCCGTGGCCCCTGTGCCCGCCCCCGTCACGATGGCCGACCAGGCGGCCGCGGTGAGGGGCGGGAAGGTGGTGATCCCCCGCGCGAACACGCCGCGGTCCATCAGGGATCGCAGGTTGGGCAGCACCCCCTCCTGGGAGA
>JBEQAH010000223.1:0-3545 GCA_041640435.1 bacterium
CCACCCGGGGAGCCTTGCCGGGTCTGAACCCCGGGATGCGCGCCCGCTGGCTGAGCCGGGCGAGGCCCTGGGCCACGGCTTTTGCAACCCGCTCCTCCGGAACCTCGATCTCCAGGACGGCCGTGCTGCCCGGCTCCCGCCGCACACTCAACACCCTCACCTTACCCCTCCTTCACCTGTGGCGCTGGATGGTGCGGGCGGAGGGATTCGAACCCCCACGGGACGAACCCACGGGATCCTAAGTCCCGCGCGTCTACCGTTCCGCCACGCCCGCGCCCCCGCGCCCGAAAACGTCGCACCCCGCAGGAACCTGCGGGGTGTCACGGCACCTCGCCCCGAGACCCGAGGTCCAGTCATCGTCTTGTGGTGGGCCGTGCAGGACTCGAACCTGCAACCTTGGGATTAAGAGTCCCCTGCTCTACCTGTTGAGCTAACGGCCCAGCGGGATTCTAGCAACGGCCCAAGCGGGTGTCCAGAACGTGCGCTCTTCTCACGCAGCCCCGTGCGGTTCGCGCAGCCGCCGAGTCCTGCCGGGCAGCTCTGCGTGTCAGCCCAACGCATCAGGTCAAGCTAAGGCTTCACGGCCCCCGGCAGTCGAACAGGGGAGGGTTGGGGTCCATCGGGCCCACGCGGAGAAGGAACGTGGCCGGAGCTTCCTGCCTCAGGTGAATCCCTACACCTTCCCTGCCCCGAGCCATCCGCACCGTGGCGCGGGGCGGGCCGGCGAATGGAAAATCCACGCTGTTCGAGCACCGCACCTGGAAACCCCTACTCCGCAGCTGTCCCACGAGGAAGTCGACCAGGGTGGCGAGGTCGGGCGGCCTGCCCTGGTAAGAATCCACGCGGCCCGTGACCACGGAAAAGCGCACCTGCTCCACCTGCCCGTCGTCTTGCGCTTCGTGCACCCGAACGTCCAGGAGCACAAGCGCGAAGCGACGTGACACCACCACCTCCTCTGGGTTGTAGGGCTCGCAACTCTGTGCTGAGAGCAGCACAAGGGCGGCGAGGATTGCTAACTTCATGCCTTACCCCGCGAGAGCTCAGGAGGGCCATCACCACGTCCGACCCGCCGGGCCCCCTGGCTCCGCCGATGGCGCGCCCGGAGGGATTCGAACCCCCGACATGCTGCTTAGAAGGCAGCCGCTCTGTCCCCTGAGCTACGGGCGCCCTGCCGCTATTCTACGCCCAGCCGACCCGGACGGTGCCTACCTCAGGCCGGGCCGCGTCGCCTCCCACACCAGGTGGCCGAGTTCTGGCAGAACCAGCTTCTCCATGGCAAGCCGCACGGCTGCCGGCGAGCCTGGCATAGCCAGGAGGATCTTTCCGCGGGCCACACCCCCTATCGCTCGGCTCAACATGGCCGCAGCACCTACCTCCTGGTAGGACAGCATGCGAAACAGCTCCCCGAACCCGTCCAGACGCTTGTCCAGCAGCTGCGAGACGACCTCGTAGGTCCGATCCCGCGGCGCGATCCCCGTCCCGCCCGTGGTGAGGACCGCCTGGACCGAGGGATCTTCCAGGGCCTCCTGCACCCACGCCCGCACCTGGTCCGGCTCGTCCGGTACAATCCCCCGCCGGACCACCTCGTGACCCGCGGAGCGCAGCATCTCCACGATTAGGCTTCCTCCCCGGTCGGTCTCCAGAGTCCGCGTGTCGCTCACCGTAAGCACGGCGCACTGCACCGGACCTCGCCCCCGCTCGCGGTGCTCGCGGACAGTCTCGCTACTCACCCGCCACCTCCCGCACCGACCAACCTTTCGTCCCTGCAGGTACGTGCGGCCGCGGCACTCCAACCCGTCCGAGGTCGGGGGCCAGGATCCACGCCGCGGCCGCGCTGGCCACCACCAGGGCTCCGTTTATCGCCAGACTCACCGTCACCCCCAGCGCGTCCGCCAGCCATCCGGAAAACAGACTCCCAAGCGGCCCGCTCCCGATCAAGGCCAGCGTGTAGAGGCTCATCACTCTGCCTCGGTAGCGGTCCTCCACCAGCGACTGGATGGTCGCGTTCGTGGCGGACATGTACGCGATGAGGAAGAAGCCGGTCAGCGCAATGCCTGCGGCGGCCGCCGCGAGGGTCCCGGTTGCGGAGAAGGCGGCCAGACCGAGGCCGCTCAGGACCGCGCAGCCCAGAACGAAACGTCCGGGCGGGGTCACCCGCGCGGCCGCTACCGCCAGGGCACCGACGGTGGCGCCCACGCCCACTGCGGTGAGCAGGAGCCCGTTCTCCGCGGGCCCACCCTTCAGCACCCGCACCGCGAAGGCGGGCATGACCACCATCCACGCGAACCCGAAGGTTCCGACCGCCGCGAGGAGGAGCAGCATGGCCCGCACGGTGCGGTGACCGCGCACGTACCGCACGCCGTCGAGCATTTGCTGAAGCATGGTACCCTCGCTGGCCGCGGGTGCCGGTTTGTGGGGAAGGCGCACCCGCCCCATGGGGATTATGACGGCGAGATAGGAGAGCGCGTTCGCAGCGAAGCACCACGCAGGCCCGAAGGCCTGGTACACGAACCCGGCCAGGGCGGGCCCGAAGATCCGGGCCCCGTTAAAGGCGGCAGAGTTCAAGGCGATGGCGTTGGCCATGTCCTCGCGGTCCACCAGGGCGGGCACCAGCGCCTGGCGGGTGGGCGCGTCCACGGCCATGAGCACGCCGTTCCAGAACGCAAAGGCCACCACGTGTTCGTAACGGACTGCCCCCGCGAACGTGAGCGCCGCCAGGGCGGCGGCGGAAAGCATGTACGCCGCCTGCACCAGCAGCAGCAGGCGGCGCCGGTCGTACCGGTCCGCCATGGCGCCGCCCGGCAGGGTCAGCAGCAGGGAGGGGAGGCTGAAGGCGAACACCACGAGCCCTGTGCGCAGGGCGGACCCCGTGAGCTCGTAGACGAGGAAGGACTGGGCCGTACTCTGCATCCAGGTTCCCACCAGGGATGCCAGCATGCCCGTCCAGTACACGCGGAACGCGCGGTGCCGCAGGGCCCGGAACACCGCTACGCCCCCTCCCGGCGGTGAGCGGCCGGTTCTGGGAAGCGCACAAGAGATGCGGCCGCCGCTCGTGCGTAGAAAGTTCCCCCTGTGGAGGATGAAGCCCGGCCAAACGGCACCTCGTGACGTTGGCGGTAGGCCACCAACGGCGCCGTCAGAAAGTCGGACACGGGCCAACCCTCCACCCGTGCGTGCGGGGCTGAGGACGAGGCGACAGGTTAGGGCCGGGGGTCTGCTCTCTACCCACGGGTAGAGTGTAGACGACGTCCCGCTTTAGCGCACCCCTGTGGGACGAACCGGATCAGCTCGCGGGGAACACCCGCACCCTCTGGGGATCGAGCCGGAGGAGCACCCTCTCGCCTGGCCGCAGGCCGGCGGCTGGGTCAAGCCCCCGCACCTGGACTCGGGTGCCGCCGTGCAGTTCCACCTCGGCCTGCATCGTCCAGCCCAGGTAGTTGGTGACGCGCACGACTCCCGCGAGCGCGGCCGGGTCTCCGTCCGAGGAAATCCGGAGGTGTTCAGGGCGTACCGACACCAAAACCCGCGCACCCGGGTCCAGAGGG
>JBEQAH010000224.1:0-3514 GCA_041640435.1 bacterium
GGCGAGGCAGCACTGAGGAGGAGAGAGATGGACGTGAACTGGGACCACCTGCGCGTGCCTCCGGAAAGCCTGCGGTGGGTCTGTGACCCGGACACCTTCGGTTTCCAGACTACCGCGGATCTCCCGCCCGAGCAGTCCCTGGTGGGTCAGGAGCGTGCCGTGCGGGCCCTGGACCTGGGTCTGTCGGTGCAGCAGCCCATGTTCCACGTGTTCGTGGTCGGCCCGGCAGGGACCGGCCGGACCACGTACACCCAGCTCAAGGTGCGCGAGGTGGCGAGGGCTCGACCGACACCTCGGGACTGGTGTTACGTGTACAACTTCAAGGACCCTAGCCAGCCGCTGGCGCTCTCCTTCCCGCCCGGGGAGGGCCGCAACTTCGCCTCCGCCATGGCGACGCTGGTGGACGAGATCCGCAACGCCATCCGCCAGGTCCTGGCCAGCGAGCAGTTCGAGGCGATGCGGCGGCAGACCCTGGAGCGGTTCGAGGCCGAGGCCAACCGCATCTGGCAGGAGCTGGAGGCCGTGGCGCGCCGGAAGGGGTTCCTGGTACAGCGCACACCCCTCGGCATCACCACCGTGCCCATCGGGCCCGCAGGCCAGCCCATGACCCAGGAGGAGTTCGACCGACTGCCGGGGCTTTTGAAGGACCGCCTGACCCAGGCGAACCGCGAGCTGCAGGAGGAGGTGGCGGAGGCCGTCCGCAAGGTCCGCGGCGTCGAGCGGCAGGCCCGGGAGGCGGTGGCGCAGCTGGAACGGGATGCGGTGCTGGCCGCCATCCAGGACCCGATCCACCGTTTGCGGGAGCGCTACCGGGATCTCCCTGGAGTGGTAGCGTACCTGGATGCGCTCCAGGAGGACGTGTTGGAGCACAGGGACGCCTTCCGGGAAGAGGAGAGTCAGCCTCAGCTCCCACCCCCCCTCGCGGCCCTGCGGCGGAGCGTGTTGGAGCGGTACGAGGTGAACCTGCTGGTGGACAACGGCGACCTGGAGGGCGCACCTGTGGTGTTCGAGACCAACCCCTCCTACTACAACCTGTTCGGCAAGGTGGAGTACCGGGGCGAGCTCGGCACCATGGTGACGGACTTCCGCATGATCCGGCCCGGGGCGGTCCACCGGGCCAACGGAGGCTACCTCATCCTGAATGCGCGAGACCTGCTGCTGCAGCTCGGCTCGTACGATGCCCTGAAGCGGGCGCTCCGGAGCGGGCAGGTGCGCATCGAGAACCTGTCAGAGCAGTACGGCCTGATCCCCACCGCCACCCTGCGACCGCAGCCGATCCCCTTGGACCTCAAGGTGGTCCTCATCGGACCCCCTGAGCTGTACTACCTGCTGTATCGCTACGACGAGGACTTCCGGAAGATGTTCCGCGTGAAGGCAGAGTTCGACTCCGTGATGCCCCGCACCGAGGAGAACATGCGTCGCGTGGCGGCGGCCCTGTGCGCCATGAGAACCTCCGACGGGATCCGCGCGTGCGACCGCACCGCGGTGGGGAAGATCCTGGAGTACAGCGCGCGGCTGGCGGAGTCCCAGGACAAGCTGACCACCCGGTTTGGCGAGATCAAGCAGGTCCTGGTGGAGGCGTCCGCTTGGGCCGACCGGGACGGAACCCCCGTGGTGAGCGCCCGCCACGTTCAGCGCGCCCTGGAGGAGTGGGTGTACCGCAGCAACCTCATCGAGGAGAAAATTCAGGAGCTGATCCGCCGTGGCCAGCTGTACGTGGACGTGGACGGCGAGGTGGTGGGGCAGATCAACGGCCTGTCGGTGTGGCACCTGGGCGACTACGCCTTCGCCCGACCCACGCGGATCACCGCCCGCGCCTTCGTGGGAACCCGGGGGGTCGTGAACATCGAGCGGGAGATCAACCTCTCGGGTCCCATCCACAGCAAGGGCGTGTTGATCCTGAGCGGGTACCTGGGAGGACAGTACGCGGCACAGCGACCCCTGAGCCTGTCCGCGAGCTTGACCTTCGAGCAGACCTACGAGGAAGTGGAAGGCGACTCCGCGTCCGCGGCGGAGCTGTACGCGCTGCTGAGCGTTCTGGCGGACATCCCCCTCCGGCAGGGGATCGCGGTTACGGGGTCGGTGAACCAGAAGGGGGAGATCCAGCCCATCGGCGGAGTGAACGAGAAGATCGAAGGGTTCTACGCGGTGTGCAAGGCGAAGGGGCTGACGGGCCGGCAAGGGGTGGTGATCCCTCACAGCAACCTGCGGAACTTGATGCTGCGGGAGGAAGTGGTGGAGGCGGTCCGCCAAGGCCGCTTCCACGTGTGGGCGGTGCGGACGCTGGACGAGGGGCTGGAGGTCCTCACCGGCTTGCCCGCCGGGCAGCGGCAGCCGGACGGGACGTTCCCGGAGGGGACGGTGCACGCGCGGGTGGCCGCACGGCTGGAGGAGTTCAACGAGCGGCTGCGCAGAACCCGACCCGCGCGGCCGGAGGCGGACCGGGAGCCCGAGGAGGACAGGAACCGCGACTGAGGGGAGGTTCACCGGCGGGTTACACGCGCCGGATACCGTGGGTCCGTCCGCGGACCAGCCTGTGCAGGAGGTGAGACGGTCGTGGATCGCCTTGCCCTGCTCGCGGGGGTGCTGGTCGCCACGGCGACGGCCGTGGCGCAGCAGCCGGCCCTGGAGCGTTACCGGGTCGTCCCCGACGCATCGGAAGCCCGTTACCGGGTCGGGGAAACCTTCCTGGGCGAAGCGCGGTTCAACGTAGCGGTTGGTCGAACAAGGGAGGTGCGAGGGGAAGTGCTGGTGGACCGCCAAAACCCGGCGAGGAGTCGAGTCGGTCCCATCGTGGTGGATTTGAGCACCCTCCAGTCCGACAGCCCGCGCAGGGACAACGCCATCCGCCAGCGGTGGCTGGAGTCCGCCCGCTTCCCCGAAGCGCGGTTCGTGTCCACGGAGCTGCGCGGAGCGCCTTCCCGCTACCAGGAAGGCCAGCCTGTGGAGCTCCAAGTGGTGGGCGACCTGACCGTGCGCGGGGTAACCCGGAGGGTGGTCTGGAGGGCGACGGTGCGCCTGGCAGGGACGGAGTTACGGGCCCAGGCGGCTACCAACGTTCGCATGACCGACTTCGGCTTCGACCCGCCCAGCATCCTCGGGTTCGTCCGGGCCGAGGACGACGTGACCCTGGAAATGGATCTCGTCGCCAAGCGGGACAGTTCGTAGGCGTGATGGGGTTCCTGTGGCCCGGGGCGCTGTGGGGGCTCCTGGGGGTGGGAGCGCTGGCCGCGGGAGCGTTATGGGCCAGCCGGCGCCGGGTGGCCCGCGGGCTCGCGCACACGGGCGTCGCAGACATCTCCATACAGGGGTACGCCAGCCGCGGCCCCGCGTATCTGTACTTCGGAGCGCTCACGATGGTGGTGGTGGCCGCCGCCCGGCCCGTATTACCCCTCCGCCTCCCGGCGCGGGAAGCGGTGGTGGTGCTGTCGGTGGACACAAGCGGGAGCATGCGCTCCCAGGACATGCAGCCCAACCGCTTGGAAGCAGCCAAGCAGGCGGCGAAGGAGTTCCT
>JBEQAH010000225.1:0-3473 GCA_041640435.1 bacterium
GCGGGCCGGTAGCCCATGGACTCCAGCAACCCGGCCAGGGTCTCGGAGTCGCGGACGTTCATCTGGCAGCCGTAGGTGATGATGTGGTACCGGCCGGGCATCTTACGCCCCGCCCAAACCCTGCGGCCGAAGCGCGGGCAGCACCAGGCGGTAGGTGGCCAGGCTGATGCCGCTATCGACCAGGTGGTGCAGCATGGTCCCCGCGGCGACGAACAGCCCCGCCTGGAACCCCGTCCCCAGCCACCACACCGCCAGCCCCTCGCCCACGGCGTGCACCGGCAGCGCCGCGGCCAGGGCCAGCCAGTACGGCCATCCCCTGCGGAGGAGCAGGGCGCCCATGACCCCCCACACCGCGTGGGTGAACGCCCGGGCGCCGATCACCGGGTTCAGCGTGATGGTGAACCCGATGGCCGAGCCCAGACCCACCAGAGCCGCCACGGGCACGCTCACCAGCATGGACAGCATCGAGGGCACGTGGGAGGCAAAGGTGGCGGAGTAGTTCAGGGCGGGGATAAATAGCTGCAGCGGGGTCCCCCGGAACACGAAGGGGATCAGCAGCGCGATCGCCGTCAGCAACCCGCCGACCGTGATTTCCCGGGTGTTCATCACGCTCCTCCTCTCGTGGCGTCCAACGGTCATGATACGACACCCCGGAGCCCGTTACCCGAGGGGTGCAGGCCCCAGGGTAGGCTGTGGGGCCGGCGGAAGCGGGGTGGACTCCAGGGCCTCGGCCAGGGCGTGCGCGGTGTCCAGGGAGGTGAGGCACGGGATCCTCGCCTCCGCGGCTGCCCGGCGCAGGCGAAAGCCAGGACGCTGCGGGTCGAACCCCCCCGTGGGCACGCACACCACCAGCTCGACCAGGCGTCCCCGCACCTCCTGGACCGCCTGCTCCCTGTTGACCGGCCGGTGCGGCACCCCCGCGCGCTGCAGGGCCTCTGCAGTGCCGGGCGTCGCGGCGAGGCGGATGCCCGCTGCGAAGAGCCGGCGCGCGAGCCGCACGGCCTCCCGCCGCTCCCGGGCCGCCACGGACAGCAGCGCCTCGCCCCGCAGGGGCAGCCGCACGCCCGCCGCCGCGAAGGCTTTCATCAGGGCCCCGGGAAGGTGCCGGTCCAGGCCGATGACCTCCCCGGTAGAACGCATCTCCGGACCCAGCGCCACCTCCGCCCCTGGCAGCTTCTCGCTGCTGAACACCGGTGCTTTCACGCCCACCTGCCGCGGCCTGGGCAGGTGGTACACCCCCGGGAACCCCAGCTCCGCCAGGGAAGCGCCCAGGATTACACGGGTGGCCACCTGCACCAGGGGGAACCCCAGCACCTTACTGACGAAGGGTACCGTGCGGCTCGCCCGGAGGTTCGCCTCCAGCAGGTACACCCGGTAGCCGTGCACCACGAACTGCGCGTTCAGGAACCCGCGCACGCGCAGAGCCCGGTTCAATTGCTGCAGGATTTCCGCCACCCGGTCTTCCACCTCCGGCGCGAGGTGCAGCGCGGGGAAGATCGTCATGCTGTCGCCGGAATGCACCCCCGCCCGTTCCACGTGTTGCATCACGCCGGGGAGGAGCAGGTTCTCCCCGTCCCCGATGGCGTCCACCTCCAGCTCTACGCCGGGCAGGTACCGGTCCACCAGCACGGGCCTGTCCGGGTCCACCGCGAGCGCGGCCTCCACCACCCCGTCCAGCTCTCGCTCCGACCAAACCACCCGCATGGCCCGGCCGCCCAACACGTACGACGGCCGCACGAGGACGGGTAGCCCCACCTCGGCCACCAGCGCCCGCGCCTCCTCCACCGACCGCACGGCCCCACCCGCAGGCCGCGGAATCCCGAGCTCGCCCAGAAGGGCGTCAAACTTCCTGCGGTCTTCCGAGACGTCGAGGCTCCGGGGCGGTGTGCCGAGGATGGGCGCACCCGCCCGGTGCAAAGGCCCGGCCAGGTTCAGGGCCGTCTGGCCCCCGAACTGCACGAGCACGCCCACGGGTCGCTCCTTGTCCAGGATGTGCAGCACGTCCTCCACCGAAAGGGGCTCGAAGTACAGCCGGTCCGAGATGTCAAAGTCCGTGCTCACCGTCTCGGGGTTGCAGTTCACCACCACCGCCCGCAGCCCCGCCTCGCGCAGGGACCGCACCGCGTGCACCGTGCTGTAGTCGAACTCGATGCCCTGCCCGATGCGGATGGGGCCCGAGCCCAGCACCACCGCCGCGGGGCGCGGATCCGGCTCGGCCTCGTCCTCCTCTTCGTACGTGCTGTAGTAGTAGGGGGTGGCCGCCGGGAACTCGCCCGCGCAGGTGTCCACCAGCTTGTAGGTGGGGCGCAGACCGAGCTTCAGGCGCATGCGCCGCACGTCCTCCTCCGAGGTGTGCCACACCGTGGCCACCTCCGCGTCCGACAGCCCCAGGCGCTTGGCCTCCCGGAGGGCCTCCGGGGAGTGGTCCACCGCGAGCCGGCGCTCGGCGTCCACGACCCGCCACAGCTCCCACACGAAGAAGGGGTCCACGAGGCTCTCCTGGCTCAGGGTCTGGGGGCTTGCGCCCCGGCGCAGCAGCTCCGCCATGGCCCAAAGCCGCTCGTCGCAAGGCGTCCGCACCCGGGCCCACAGTTCCGCATCCGACAGGCGCTCAAGACCCGAATGGCGCAGCCCCACCACGCCCGACTCCGAGGACCGGGCCGCCTTGAGCAGCGCCTCGGTGAAGGTGCGGCCGATGGCCATGGCCTCGCCCGTGGACTTCATCTGGGTGCCCAGCCGCCGGTCGGAGTCCGCGAACTTGTCAAAGGGCCAGCGGGGGATCTTGACCACCACGTAGTCCAGCGCAGGCTCGAAGCAGGCAGTCCCGCGGGTGATGGGGTTCTGCACCTCCCACAGGCGGTAGCCCACCGCGATCTTCGCCGCCACCCGCGCGATGGGGTAGCCCGTGGCCTTGCTGGCCAGCGCGCTGCTGCGCGACAGCCGCGGGTTCACCTCGATGACGTAGTAGCGCTCGGAGCGGGGGTCCAGGGCGAACTGCACGTTGCAGGCACCGCGCACGTCCAGAGCCCGGACGATCCGCAGGGCGGCGCTGCGCAGCATCTGGTGCTCCCGGTCGCTGAGGGTGAGGCTCGGCGCCACCACGATGCTGTCGCCCGTGTGCACCCCCATGGGGTCGATGTTCTCCATGTTGCACACGGTGATGGCGTTGTCGTCCGCGTCGCGCACCACCTCGTACTCGATCTCCTTCCAGCCTCGCACGCTGCGCTCCACCAGCACCTGGCCGATGGGGCTGGCGGCGATGCCGCGGGACGCCACCTGGTACACCGCCTCCGGCCCCTCGGCCAGCCCGCCGCCCGTGCCGCCCAGGGTGAAGGCTGGCCGGATTACCACCTCCGTGCCCAGGGACCGGGCGAAGGCCACCGCCTCCTCGGGGCTGCTCGCAACCGCGCTCTCGGGCACCGGCTCGCCGATGCGCTGCATGAGGGATCGGAAGCGCTCGCGGTCCTCGGCGT
>JBEQAH010000226.1:0-3396 GCA_041640435.1 bacterium
TGGCGGCGGGCGCTGCGGGCGTGTCCGTGGAGTGGGTGGAGCTCGCGGTGGGGCTCGCGGCGTACGAGCAGCTGGGAGACACCCTGCCCCCCCAAACCATCGAAACCCTCCGCACCTGCCACGGGTGGGTGCTGGGGCCGGTGGAGCACCACCGGTACGACCCGCGCCGACCCGGCATGCGAAACCCCAGTGGCTTTTTGCGCAAGCACTTCGACCTGTACGCCAACGTGCGCCCGGCCCGCACCTGGCCCGGCGTCCCGAGCCGCTACGACTCCGTGGACCTGGTGGTGGTGCGCGAGAACACCGAAGGCTTCTACCCGGACCGCAACGTGCTCGAGGGAGACGCGGAGCTGCGGGTCACAGAGGACGTGGTGGTGAGCCTGCGGGTTGTCACCCGAAGGGCCTGCCTGCGGATCGCGCAATCCGCCTTCGCGCTGGCCGCCCGGCGCGCGGCCCGGCGCGGCCGCCCGGGCCGGGTCACCGCGGTGCACAAGGCCAACGTCCTCCGGCGCGGCGACGGCCTGTTCTTGGAGTGCTGCCGCGAGGTGGCCAGGCAGTTCCCCGGCGTGGCCTTCGACGACGTCCACGTGGACGCCGCCAGTTACTTCCTGGTGCGCGACCCCGCCCGGTACGACGTGCTCGTCACCACCAACCTCTTCGGGGATATCCTGAGCGACCTGGCCGCAGGACTCGTGGGGAGCCTCGGGCTGGCACCCTCCCTCAACGAGGGAGACCGGTACGCCATGGCCCAGGCGGTGGGCGGCTCTGCCCCGGACATCGCGGGCCGGGGGATCGCCAACCCTGTTGCGGAGGTGTTGTCGGTGGCGATGCTGTTCGAGTGGCTCGGACACCGGCACGGCGACCCCGGGGCGGCACACGTGGCCCGGCTCGTGGAGGAGGCCGTGCGCGCCACGCTGGCCCGCGGGATCCTCACGCAGGATCTCGGCGGGTCCCACACCACCCCGCAGTTCGCCCGCGCCCTGCAGCACGCGCTCCACACCGCTACAATGTCAGTTGAAGCGGAGGGCGACCGTGGGAACGCGGGCTGAGGTTGCGACTCTCGCGGGTGGCTGCTTCTGGTGCACCGAGGCGGCCTTCGACGAGCTGGAGGGCGTGCTGGAGGTGGTCCCGGGGTACGCAGGGGGTCACGTGCCCGACCCCACCTACGAGCAGGTGTGTACCGGAACCACGGGCCACGCGGAGGCCGTCCAGATCACGTTCGACCCCGACCGCATCTCGTACCGGGATCTCCTGGAGGTTTTCTTCACCATCCACGACCCCACCACGTTGAACCGCCAGGGGCCTGACGTGGGTCCCCAGTACCGCTCGGTCATCTTCTGCCACACCGCAGAACAGGAACAGACGGCAAGGCAGCTCATCGCTGAACTGGAGCGCGAGCAGCTGTGGCCGGATCCCATCGTCACCGAGGTGGCTCCCTTCACCAACTTCTACCCCGCGGAGGACTACCACCGGGACTACTACCGCCGCCACCCCGACCGGCCCTACTGCGCCGCGGTGATCGCTCCCAAACTGGAGAAATTCCGCCAGCGCTACCGGGACCGTTTGAAGCGGCCCGAACCGACCCCCGGGCTCTGAGCAGGCGCGGGGAGAGCGGGTGGCTGCGGCCGGCGGCTAACGTCCGGACGTGCGCACGGCCACGAACACCGCCTTGGGCAGGGAGAAGCTGAGGGGCTCGGTCCTGACGCTCATTAGCTGCCGCAGCCGGTCGGGAGCCTGGGTCAGCATGGCCACCAGCACCGACCGAAGCTCCGCGGGCGTCGCGGACCGTTCCACCCACGAATCGAACTCGATCTCCAGCGTCACCTCCTCCACCGCCGCGACCGCGAGCCCCGCGGCGGCAAAGGCCTCCTTCCACTCCTTCACGCTCCAGTCCCGCACGTGCGTGGGGTCCCGCAACACTTCCACCGCGTTGAGAAATCGGTCCACCACCTCGTCCGCGGGGGACACGGTGTCCGACACCACCAGGCGGCCGCCGGGCCGCAGCACCCGCGCCATCTCCCGCACCGGAGCCCGCAAGTCCGGGTAGTGGTGCGCCGCGGTGCGGCAGGTCACGATGTCGAATGACGCGTCGGCGAACGGGAGCGACCGCACGTCAGCCTCCTGGAACGTCACGTTGCTGAGGCCCCGCTCGCCGGCGAGCCGTCGGGCCACGGCCAGCATCTCCGGGGTGAGGTCGGTGGCCACCACCCGCGCCACGTGGGGAGCCAACGCCATCGCCGTGTGGCCCGCGCCCGTGGACACGTCCAGGGCCACGTCCTCGGGGGCGGGACGCGCCAGGCGCACCACGAGCTCCAGGTCCGCACCCCTTGCGTGCACCGCGCTCGTCCCGTACAGCTCCGCGCTGCGGGCAAATTGCGCGCGTACGTCCCGGTCTCTCATCACACACCTCCGCGCTCCCGCGGGCCTTCCGGCTGACGATCCCGGGGCCTGAGAGTTTCCCCCTGCGCGAGGGGAGCTTTCAGGGGAGCGCGGGTGGCCTGGGCAGCCCCGCAGGCTGCGGAGCGGGCGTGAAGGGTCCTCCCGCGGTGAGGTCCACCTGCGTCTCCAGCCTCTCCGATCCGGAGCTCACGGCCAGCACCAGGGTCTGAGGCCAGGCGGGCGTGCGCTTCTCAAACACCAGGCTCCCCTCCACCTGCCCGCGGGGCGGCACTTCCGATGGAAGGGTGGACCTCAGGAACCGGATCGCAAGCTCGCCGTCCGGGCCTCTCAGCACCGCATCGGTCACGAGTACGGTGGCGGGCTGGTCGGTGGTGTTCGACACCACCATCCAGAGCAGCCACGAGTCTTGTAGCTCCGCGAGTCGGACCGGCCGCACCACCACCGGCCCCACCTCCACCGCCCCGCGGAAGTGACGGACTCGCAGCGGCAGGCCACGGCCCGTGAGCTCTTCGTACGCGCGCTGCACCGCGCGAACGCGGTCTGAAAACCCCGGGTGGGTCCCGGCCCAGTGGGTGTTCTCCTGCCGCCGGCCGGTGACCTCGTTGAACCAGCTGAGGGACCGGGACGCTGCGTGCGGGTCAAAGCCCGCCTCCACCAGCATCCGCAGCGCTTCCCGGTCAGCCTCCAGCTCCAACTCCCGCGAAAACCCCAGCGCGGAGATCTGCAGGAGGACCTGCACCACGTCCCCCGCCGCAGGAGTTCCCGTCAGGATGGCGATGAGCACGCTCGCGATCTGCCCCGCGTGATACCGGGCCACCTGCTGGGCCATGTGTCGCCGGGCCGTGTGGGCGATCTCGTGCGCGAGGACGAAGGCCCACACGTCCGGGTCCGGGTTCAGACGTATGAGCCCCGTGGTCACGAAGATCCATCCGGGGGTGGTGATGGCATTGGGCTCCCGCTGCTCCAGGATCCCGATCCGGTAGGGGACCGCAGGCC
>JBEQAH010000227.1:0-3393 GCA_041640435.1 bacterium
GGCGGTCTCGAGGGCTTGCTGGAAGCGGGCTCCGGTGAGGCCCCCAACGGTGGGCCTTGGGTTCTTTGGCTTCTCTTGAAGGGAAGGCACTCCTCTCCTTCCGGCGCGGGCAAGCAGGGCCCACCTCCGCACCACGGCATCTCCTCCGGGATTCCCCAAGCGGCGGGAACCCCTATCAAGCATAAGTCGCAGCGGGTCGGCTTCAGGCTGAAACCGGCTACAGGCTGATGAATGGAGCCGCAAGGAGTTTCGGACCCGAAAGCCTTTGAGGGCAGCTGGCCGCCTGCGGGGCTGGTTTGCAGGGGGGCCGCGGTGCTTCTTCAGCTCGGAGCCACAGAGCCTTGACAACGGGCGCCGCACAGGCTAAGGTGGCTGTGCACAATCGAAGACGCGCACCGTTCGAAAGGGCAAACCCGCGGTAACGCGGGGGCGCAAAGCCAACGGGACCTGCCGAAGGCAGGTCGGCCGGGTTGCCGAAAACGGGCGATTTCGTTTTTGGGCCTGTGCGTACGGTGCGCGCAGGCCCATTGCGTTTGGCGCGTGCGCCGGGCTGGAAGCGCGCGCGTGCGGACCCTACCCCCCGAGGTCCGCGCGGCGCGCTTCTGCCCGGCGAGCTGTTTTAAGACCTGGCGCGCCTACCGGACAGGAAGCCCAACGGGATCGAGAGTGCGCCCGGCTTGAGAGGAGTCGTGCCCTGCCGCGGTCGCTGAGAGCCCGTCGGCCGGCCCCTGCAGGTAGCGAGTCCGCGCCAACTCCGCCATGCGTGTGAGGGAAGCGCGGAGCACCACCTCGAAGTCCACGGTCTCCCCGCAGTGCCCGCGGACGCGCTCCACCAGCTCGGCTGCCGCCGAAGGCAGCACAACCTCGGTCCACCCGCAGCTCTCCGCGGTTCGAAGGTCGGTCCGCAGCATGAGCGTGGATGATCCCCGGTACAGAGCCGCCACCCGGTCCACAGCCCAAGGGGGTTCGCCTCCCAGGACCAGGACCCGCGGCCTCTGGAAGTCAGCGATGGCGCACCCTCGGCGCAGCACAAGAGGGTTCGAGACCACCCCGAAGGGGAACTCCGGTCCGCGAAATTCCACGATCTGCTGGCGCAGTCGATCCGCGGTACCCAACGGGGTGGGAGCCTGCAGGGCAATGACAACCCCCGGTGCCGCGCAGGCTAGGACGTCCGCCAGCTCGGGCAGCTCGTTGGGGTGCGCACCCACGCACAGCAGGTCCGCTTCCAGCGATGCCGGGTCGCTTTCCAATTGAAGCCACCCACAGTCCAGCGCTTCTCGGAACCTCGCCTCCAGGCCGGGCTCGAAGAAGGGCAGCCTACCCTCCCGCAGGGCAAGAAACCGCGCCCGGTCCGCCTCCAACGCCCGAACCCGACGCTGGGGACTCGCGAGGCAGCTGGCGACCACAAGGCCCACACCTCGCAACCCCACGACAGCCACCGCTTCCGGAGCCTGCATGCTGCACCTCCCCTGCCAGCCATCCGGAAGCAACTTCCGTGCCGCCACTCAGGGCCAGACGGGCCGGCCCCCCACGACCACGAGGACGGGTTTGTAGTCAACCAGGACGCACAGGTCCGCGCGGGCCCCGGGCCTCAGAACCCCCCGGTCCAGAAGGCCCAGGGTGCGCGCAGGGGTCGCGGTAGCCATGCGCACCGCGTCTTTGGGCGGAATCCCCCAACGCACGCTGTTCGCCACCGCCTGGTCCATGCGCAGGACGCTCCCCGCCAGGGTACCGTCTGCGAGCCGGGGCACCCGGTCCGGACCCACCTCCACCTCTTGAGGCCCGAGGGTGAACCGGCCGACACCGCACCCCGCCGCAGAGATCGCGTCGGTGACCAATACAAGGCGGTCCGGGCCCAGCACCCGGTACGCGAGCCGGAAGACTGCAGGGTGGACGTGCACGCCATCGGCGACGATGCCGCAGGCCCAGGGGCCCTCCTGCAGGGCCGCGCCCACGAGACCCGGCTCGCGGTGGTGAACAGGACGCATTGCGTTAAACAGGTGGGTGACCATCCGAACACCTGCCTGGAACGCATTCTGGGCCTGCTCGAAGGTGGCGTCGGAGTGCCCCGCGGACACCAGGATCTCGTTCTCCACGAGCCAGCGCACGAGTCCTTCGGCGCCGGGTAGCTCCGGGGCCAGGGTGACCAGGCGCAGAATCCCGGCCAGCCGGCTGTACAACTCACGGACCTCAGGGTCCGAGGGCAGCCGGACCCAGCGCGGATCGTGGGCGCCGCGACGGGAAGGGTTCAGCACAGGCCCCTCGAGGTGCAGCCCGACCACCTGGGCCCCGGCGTGGCGGCCTGCCTGTGCCAGCAGGCGACCCGCGGCCTCGAGCTGCTCCGGCGGCGAGGTCACCAGCGTGGCCAGGAAGCTCGTCGTGCCCGTGGACGCCAGGTAGCGCTGGGCCCTCGGCAGCGAGTCCAAATCGCAGCGTAGGAAGTCCACCCCCGCCGCGCCGTTCACCTGAAGGTCCACGAAGCCAGGGACGATCACGCCGTCTGGGTAGTGTCGGTCAGCCCGCCGGGGACTCCCTCGCGCCACCTCGGCCACGTGACCGTCCTCCACCACGACGCATCCGGGTTCCAGCTCCTCGAAGGGCGTCAGGACCTTTCCCGCGGAGACGATCACGTCTGTGCTCCGGTCCGGCAGAGGCGGACCCGCGGTCTCGCTCTCGCGCGCTTGTACCCCGCGGCCACACCCGAAGCAGGCATCCCGCCTCGTCCTCCGACGGTCGATGGCATCACCACGCGGAGACCACGGAGAAGCCGGACGTTTCGAACGCGCTCATGGCCTCCAGTACCCGGTTCACGCCCTCGAGGTTCACCGTCTGCGCCACGAGCCGGTGGGGGTTCAGGCGGCCGGACGCGACCAACCCCAAGAGGCCCGGGAAGGCCCACGCCGGGCATCCCGCACTCCCAAGCCAGCTCAGCTCCAGCAGCACCATCCGGTCCAGGGGTAGAGAGACCCTGCCCTGGTCCTCCCGGCCCGTGAGCCCCACTTGCACCACCCGACCCCCGCGCCGCACACAACGCACAGCCTGCTCGGCGGTCTGCGAAAGGCCCAGCGCTTCTACGGCCACGTGTGCGCCTTGTCCATCTGCGAGCTCCCGGATGCGGCGGACAGGATCCTCGGAGCTGGCGTCCACCACAGCTTCTGCTCCTTCTTCCGAAGCCCGACGCAGGCTGGTGGCCCGCACATCCACCGCCACCACCCGCCCGCCCACCGCGGAGGCCACCTGCACCGCAGACAGGCCCACCCCGCCCGCTCCGAACACCGCAACCCATTCCCCCGGGCGCACCGCAGCCCGGTGCACCACCGCGTGGTAGGCGGTGGTGTACCGGCAGCCCAGGCTCGCGGCCGTCACGAAGTCCACCGCATCCGGAAGCCGCAC
>JBEQAH010000228.1:0-3368 GCA_041640435.1 bacterium
AGCGAATTCCGTTCTCGGACGCTGCCAGCTGGAAAACGGACTTCCAGCGACACACCGTGCCCCTGCGGGAGATCCGGGAAGGGGGCCCGCCCCGAGACGGGATCCCTTCCATTGACCGGCCGAACTTCGACACCGTGTCCGAGGGCCGCAGGTGGCTGCGGGACAGGGAACCCGTGGTGTTCGTGGAACGGGCGGGGGACGCTCGGGCATACCCGCTGCAGATTCTGGTGTGGCATGAGATCGTCAACGATGTGGTTGGGAGGGAACCCCTCGCCGTCACGTTCTGCCCTCTGTGCAACGCAGCCATCGCCTTCCGCCGCCAACTGCGAGGGCTCTTGTTGGATTTCGGCACCACGGGGAAACTCCGGTATTCCGACCTCGTGATGTACGACCGGCAGACGGAGTCGTGGTGGCAGCAAATGACCGGGGAGGCCCTCGTAGGCCGGCTTGCGGGAACGCGGCTGGAGCCGGTTGCCGCGCAGATCGTTTCCTGGGCGGAGTTCGCGCGGGCTTGGCCCCGAGGCCGGGTGTTGAACCGCAGCACCGGACACCGTCGGCCATACGGTCGGAACCCCTACGTAGGCTACGACGACCTCCGAGGCCTGCCGTTTTTGTACGACCGCGCCCCGGACAAACGTCTGCGGCCCATGGAGCGCGTGGTGGCCTTCTCCTTGCAGGGCCAGTCGGTCGCATATCCGGTGGAGATGCTACGCAAGGTGCGCGTGGTCAACGACCAGGTAGCAGGTCGGCCTCTGGTCGTGTTCTGGGTGCCCGGGACCGCGTCGGCTTTGGACCGAGAAGAGATTCCGCTCTCTCGGGACGTAGGTTCTAGCGGTGTGTTCGAGCGGAGCGTGGACGGTCGGGTTTTGACCTTCGTCTTTCGGAGGGAGCGGTTCGAGGACACGGCGACGGGAACGGTGTGGGACCTGTTCGGGCAGGCGACCCAGGGGCCTCTGCGCGGGAAGAAGCTGCGGCCCGTCGTACATGGGACGTACTTCTGGTTCGCTTGGGCGGCTTTCCAGCCGCACACCCGGGTGCGGTGGCCGTAGGCGGCGAGTCCGTGCTGGTTCAGCGAGGGCAGTGAGGTAAGGGGAGAGCAAGGATGGCGCGGTGGCAGTGTTGTGATCGGAGGTTCCCGAGCGAGGAGGACCTTATCCGGCACGACGTGGAGGTGCACGGTGCGGCGCGAGAGCCTGTGGGAACGTGTTGCGGAGTGCGCTTCTACACTCAGGAGCGTCTTGAGGAGCATGTGCGCACATGCCACGGTCGCAGTCCCCGGGAGTCCGGGGTGGGGTGAAGGCGACCCGTGAGGTCTAAGGGCGGTAGAAGAAGGAGGAGGGAAAAATGGAGAGTCCCCTCACACGACGAGAATTCCTGCGGTGGGCCCTGGCAGCCGGTGCGGGCGGGATGGCGGTGGAGCGCCTGGCCATGGCCGGCTGGCCCGCGGCCGCGGAGACACGCAAGAACATCGGGGACGTGCTGCGCTTCTCCACCCGACCCCAGGGGTGGAAAGGGCTGTTCGGCTTTGTCACTTTCAGACTTCACCCGGTGTTCGTGGACGGTAGGACCGCCTACCACATTCGGACCGATGCCTCGGAACAGAGGTTCGCCCAGGCCCGGGGCTTGGTCTTCGTCCCCAAGCTGGCGCTGGCTCTTCGGCAGGACGCTGCGGCGCAGTACTACGTGTTCCGCGAAGGCGCTTCGGGCCAGCTCCCTGTGGTGAGCACCGCACCAGGGAGAGACGACTTTACCCCCGCCTTCCGCGTTCACCGGGTGACGTGGAAGAGCTCGCCGCGCGTCCTGCGTTCCGCCGAGCAGGTGCGGGACGCACAGAGCTCCGGGCATGTGGTGGTGGAGTCCCTGCAGGTGGTGGTCAACTACCCGGTGGTGCGGTGGCCGGATGGCCATCTCCCCGTGGACCGGCAGCGAACGCAGTACCTCGGGCAGGGCCAGCTCCTGGAAGAGCCGGACGTGAATCGCCGGGAGGTCACCTTCAAACTGCACCAGTGTTTCCCGAGCCACTGGTACATCGTGACGGATACCTCCGCAGCTCCCATGGCGCCCATGATGAAGATCGCGGCGTCGCCCAAGACGGGACTGCTCACCAGGGCCGGTGCCACCGCCAAGATCCTCGTGTTCGGTAACGGGATCCGGGGGCCTGGTCCCATGGGATTCCAGCCGTCGGTGTTCGACTCCAACCCTGGGGACGCCATCTGGAGCCCCTTCTGGGATCACTACACGTTCACGTGGACTGCGGGCGCTGGGGTGCGCGTGTTGCGCAATGAGCGAGAGATCGTGGCCGAGGAGGCCGCGGGCCGCCTCAAGCGGTGGCCCGGGACCCCCGACACCCAGGGGCAGCTGTTCGTTGTGAACTGCCCGGCGCCGGTGAGTGGCCCTCTCACCTGGAGAGGGGGCTGAGGCAAGGGAGGGACCGTGCGGCCGTGGACAAGGCCGCGTACCTGAACCAGATCGACCTGTTTCGGCACCTCTCTCCCGAGGAGCTGCAGGCGGTGGATCGCCTCGCGGCCTTACACACGGCACCCCGGGGCAGCCTTCTGCTCCAACCGACCCGCTTCGAGCCGGTCCTGTACCTGCTGAAGCGGGGGTACGTGCGGTTGTACCGGGTAAGCGCGGACGGCCGACAGCTCACGGTGAGCCTGCTGGGGCCGGGCAACGTTTTCGGGGAGCTGGAAGGCCTGTCTACGGGCACCCGGCACAGCTTCGCGGAGGCCGTGACCGATGTGGTGGTGTGCACCCTGCGGGACACGGACCTGGAGCGCTTAATGCGCACCTATCCGGAGGTAGCGGTGCGCATGGTGCGCATACTGTCTAGCCGCCTGCGGGAGCTGGAGGATCTGTTGGAGCGACTGGTCCTCTCCAGCGTGCGGACCCGAATCTTGCACCTGCTGGCGAAGCTCGCGGAGAGCTTTGGGGTTCTGGAAGGGCGCTTTCTGCGGCTCGACGTGGGGCTGACTCACCAAGACCTGGCGGACATGGTAGGCTGCAGCCGGGAGACGGTGACCCTCACTCTGCGGGAGCTGGCGCGCCGGGGCGTGGTCCGGATCGGCCGGCGGCGGTTGTGGGTGGATCCGGAGCGCGCCCGCGCGTCCCTCGAATCTTCCTCAACACGCTAGCCGATGGTTGCGCAAAATAGGCGGTGTAGCCCTCTGCGCGGGAAGGGGATGGGCTGCACCTGTTTGCTGACTGGATGTCTCGTCGGTACGCCTGCCCGAGCCGCGGAAGTGGTAGTGAAACGACTTCTCGGTGCTGTGCGGCAATCTGCAGGAGCCTTGTAGGGTCGTGGCGCGTGTGGCCTGTGAGATGTTCCTGCGGACGATCGTCCGTGACCGGACGCAAGGACTCCGCCA
>JBEQAH010000229.1:0-3353 GCA_041640435.1 bacterium
ACGTACGGGACGTGCGAGCGTTGCGGCGGGCCCATCGACGTGGAACGGCTGCGGGCGCTTCCTTTCGCGAGCCTATGCATCCGGTGCAAGGCCGAGCAGGAACGGGAGACGGGGGCGGGGAACGGCTGGCGGACGTAGCGCGGGGCCGGCGGAGCCCCTGGTGGGAGCTCCTGGCCACGGCCGGTGCTGTGGCGTGCGCGGACCAGCTGTCCAAGGCCGCGGTGCTGGCGGTTCTGGAGTTTGGCCAGTCGCTGCCCGTGCTGCCACCGCTCTTGCGGCTCACGCTGTGGCGAAACACCGGGATCGCCTTCGGCCTGCTGAGCGGCGCCAGCGGCGCCGTGGGCGTGGCCGCAGCTCTTGCGGCGGCGTGGCTGGTGTTCTGGCACCGGCGTCAGTGGCACACCTCCCGGATGGCCCGGTGGGGGACAGGGTTGATCGTGGGAGGTGCCGTGGGGAACCTCCTGGACCGCGCACGCTACGGATACGTGGTGGACTTCCTGGAGCTTCCCCACTGGCCCATCTTCAACCTGGCGGACGTGTGTATCGTGGCGGGCGGTGTACTGCTGGCCACGAGCGGGTTTTGGGACCGGCGGCGGTAGGGGCGGCGCACGAAGGGCTTGGAGGGGGGATCGTGGAGCCCACGTGGCTAGAGCTTGGGAGCCTCAGGGTTTCCAGTTACGGGATCCTGCTGTTGGCGGCCTTCGCCGTGGGCCTGACGCGGCTTGCGGTCACTGCACACCGGGCCGGCTTGAGCGGAGGTGAGGCGGTGGACGCGGCCCTCACCGCGCTGGTGGCAGGGCTTCTGGGTGCGCGGGTCGCGCACGTGCTGGCCTTCTGGCCCCGCTACGCGTCCGAGCCGCTGCGCACCCTGGCCCTGTGGCAGGATGGAGGCCTGTCCTTCTACGGGGGCCTGGCGGGGGGTGCGTTCGGTGTATGGGTGGTGCGGCGGCGGGACTGGGTGGAGTTTTTCGACCTGTGCGCCGCTCCCCTTGCGCTTGGCTACGCCGTGGGTGCGATCGGCGCGCTGGGGGCGGGGGTGTTCCTCGGACGGTCCACCGACCTGCCTTGGGCTGTGGAAGCCGCAGGCTCCTTCAGGCACCCGGTGGCCGGCTACCTTCTGCTGGCGGCGCTGGCGGTCTACCGATTGCTCGAGCGGTTGCGGTGGACCCGCCGGTTTCCGGGCCAGCTCGCGTTGACCTTCCTGGCAGTGCACGGCGCAAGCCGGTTCGCCGCGGATTTCTTCGTGGACCCGCAGGTGGCCCAGCCCGTCCTCGGACCCTTCACGGCGGCCCAGGCAGCAGCCCTGGCGGTAGCCGTGAGCACCTCCCTGGCGCTGGCGTGGGCAGGCCGCAGGAGTGAACGCCTCGGGACCGGGCCACAGGGGGGCGCAGACCCCTCCTCCTGAGGCGGGCGCGCAGCTCACCATCACGGTGGACCCCCGCCGGGCGGGCCAGCGTCTGGACCGCTACCTCGCCGAGGAGCTGGCGGGCCTGAGCCGTTCGCAGGTCAAGCGCCTGGTGCTGGAAGGCCGCGTCAAGGTGGAGGGACGGCCGGCACGGCCCAGTGCTCAGGTCCGCCCGGGTGAACGGGTGCAGGTTGAGCTGCCACCGCCCGCACCGCAACCCCGGCCGGTGCCGGAGCCGATCCCCCTCCGGGTGGTGTACGAGGACCACGATGTGGCGGTGGTGGACAAACCCGCGGGGATCGCGGTGCACCCCGGAGCCGGTCTCAGCCGGGGTACGCTGGTGAACGCGTTACTGGCCGCGGTCGGCACGCTCTCCACCCTGGACCCCTTGCGGCCTGGCATCGTCCACCGCCTGGACAAGGACACCTCAGGCCTGCTGGTGGTGGCGAAGACCGACCAGGCGCACACCATCCTCGCGGACCAGATCCGGAGGCGGCAGGTGGAGCGCTGGTACCTGGCGTTGGTGCGCGGTGCACCGCCGTGGGACGAGCGGCGGGTGGAAGCGCCCATCGCGCGGCACCCCGTCCACCGCCAGCGCATGGCGGTGCGGCCCGGCGGACGCGAGGCCATCACGGACTTCACCGTGCGGGAGCGCCTGGGCGGCTACACGCTCGTGGAGGCGAAGCTGCACACCGGACGCACGCACCAGATCCGCGTCCACGCCAAGTACATGGGCCACCCTGTGGCGGGCGACCCCGTGTACGGCCGCAGAGGGGAGCTGGGGCTCGCGCGCCAGTTCCTGCACGCGTGGCGGCTAGTGTTCCTGCACCCGCGGAGTGGTGCGCGGCTGGAGTTCCGCTCTCCCCTGCCGGACGATTTACAGGAGGTTCTGGATGCGCTACGGCGAACCCACGGGGGCGGGAGGAGCGGAGCGGGATGATGCGGCAGAAGGCCAAAGTGATGGACACCCAGGCCATCGCCCGGGCGGTGGTGCGGATCGCGCACGAGATCCTCGAGCGCAACCGAGGCACCGCAAACCTGGCTGTGGTGGGAATCCGTACTCGCGGAGACGTCCTGGCCCGCCGGCTGGCGGCAGCCATGGAGCGCATCGAGGGCACCGCGGTGCCGGTGGGGGTCCTGGACATCACCTTGTACCGGGACGACCTGGATCGCAGGGCAAAGCAACCCACCGTAGCCCGCACCGAGGTGCCCTTCGACGTGGCGGGCCGGACCGTGGTGCTGGTGGACGACGTGCTGTACACCGGACGCACGGTGCGGGCCGCGCTGGACGCGCTGATGGACCTGGGCCGGCCGGCCGCGATCCAGCTGGCCGTGCTGGTGGACCGTGGACACCGGGAGCTGCCCATCCGCCCCGACTACGTGGGCAAGAACCTCCCCACGTCGTCTCGGGAACGGGTCACGGTCAGGCTCGTGGAGACCGACGGCGTGGACGAGGTGGTGATCGAGGAGCCTCTGGCCACAGGCCCCTGAGCCGGGGCGTACTATCCGCCGACCTCCTCCGGGGGTGCCGGGGCCACCCGCACCGTGCGCTCGCCCCGGTACACCACCCGGCCTGGAGGGGAGCCCGGTGGCTTCGACACGTTGCGGCGCTGCGTGTAGTCCACCTCCACCGCACCTGAGCCTCGGCCCGCGCTGTAGTATGCGGCCACCGCGGCCACGCGGCGCACCGTGTCCTCGGACGCCGTCTGGCCTCCGGTGCGCAGGATCACGTGCGCGCCGGGAATCCCCCGGGCGTGGAACCACAGGTCGTCCGGAGAGCTCAGCCGGAACGTGACCCGGTCGTTGTCCCGGTTCGACCGGCCCACCAGCACCGCGAAGCCGTCGATGAAAAAGCGCCGGGGCTGCGCCGCAGCCGGCGCGCGGCCGGGACGGGGCTCAGCTCCCGTGAGCTCGGCTTCCACCGCGAGGAGATCTTCAGATCGGAAGA
>JBEQAH010000230.1:0-3308 GCA_041640435.1 bacterium
CCGGCTGCGGGGCCGTCCGCTTGCTGCCCCCCTGCTGGACCTGGGGATTCCGCTGGGCCGATCTGCGCCTGCGTGCCGCTCGGGCCGGTTCCCTCTTGGCCTGCGGTCGCTTCGTACGGGCTTGCTTTCCTGACCTCTTTGCCATCCGCGCCCCCCTCTTCTCTAGTCACCGAACGCAGCCACCACGCCCGACTCCGAAACCGAAGGGCGGAGTGCCTCCCGCACCGCGGCCTGTGCCAGCAGGGCTGTCGAGTCCAGCACCGGGACCGGCCACTCCGCGGGATCGATCACCAGTGGGATCTCCGTGCAGCCCAGCACGAGGGCCTGCGCCCCCCGGTCCACCAGCTCTTGGCCCGCTTCCCTGACCCACCCGCGCACGAGGCCGCCCAGGTCCCCGGCCTTCACCGCGAAGATGGCCCGGTTCACCAGTTCCTGGCGTGGTTCGGAGGGAACAAGGACCTCACAGTGTCTGCGGGCCAGTGCCCGGTGGTACAGCCCCGAGAGCACCGTGGCGCGTGTGGCCAGCAGCCCCACGCGCTCTAACCCTGCCGCACGCTCCGCCACCACCTCGGTGATGTCCAGCACGGGGATCCGCACGCTGCGCCGGATGGCCTCCAGGAAGTGGTGTGCGGTGTTGCAGGGGATCACCAGGAAGTCCGCACCGGCGCTCTCCAGGTTGCGCGCGGTGGCCACCAGGTCCGCGGTAGGATCCTCCCCGCCTTCCAGGATGTGACGGGAGCGGTCGGGGATCGCGGGGTTGCTGTCGATGATCACCCGCAGATGGTCCTGGTCCCGCCGTGCTGGGGTGAGGTCGATCAGTTTCTGGAAGAAGTCCGCGGTCGCCCTCGGCCCCATCCCGCCGAGGACTCCGACCGTCTTTGCCATCCCCTCCTCCCGCCCTGAGGATTAGGTGACCGGACAGGTCCTGTCCGGACGTCCGGCGTCCAATCTTATCACAATCGCGCAAGGGCCCCCCAGGCCACTTACTCTACGGGGTTCAGGGTAAGCACCGCGGGCTGCCCGAGCACCCGAACCTCCGCCCGGAACCCTGAGGGGGGCTGTCCGAACTCCACGGCCCGGGCCAGCACTTCCTCAGCCACGTACGCGCGGTACTCCTCCACCGCCCGCAGCACTTGAGGGGGGCCGTCCACGTACAGGGTGACCCGCTGGTCCACCCGGAGCCCCGCGTCTCGGCGGGCCTGCTGGACCTGGTGCACGAACTCGCGCACTAAGCCCTCACGCTCCAACTCGGGCGTCAGGTGGGTATCGAGGACGACGACGAACCCGGGATCCGCTTCCGCCACGAATCCCTCACGCGCTGCTACGCGGATCTCCAGGTCCTCCGGCGCGAGCTCCACGGGCTCGCCGTCCACGTGCACCACCGCCCGGCCCTGGGCGGCCACCCGCGCCGCTTCTTCGGATGGCAGAGCCTCTAGCGCGGCTGCAACCCGGGGGGTCTTCGGGCCCAGCCGCGGGCCTACCTGTTCAAACCGCAGCCGCACCGCGTACGTCACGTAGTGCGCCTGCGGATCCGCGAGTTCCACCTCCTTGCAGTTCAGCTCCTCGGCCACGTGCCGGAGCAGGTCGGGGTAGGCAGCGAGGCGGCTTCCCCGGGAGACCACCACCACGCGGGCCAGCGGCTGCCGGACCCGCAGACGCGCCCGGGCGCGAGCGGCACGCCCCAGGCTGACCACCCGTCGGGCTTCCTGCACCGCCTGCTCCAGCTCCACATCCCGGTCCGATGGAGCCTCCTCCGGCCAGTCCTCAAGGTGCACGCTCACCGGAGCCCGAGGATCCACCGCGCGCACCAGGCCCTGGTACAGCGCCTCGGACAGGAAGGGTGCCAGGGGGGCCATGAGTTTGGAGGTGGTCACGAGCGCCTCGTACAGCGTGTGGTACGCGCTGCGCTGGTCGTGGGGATCCTTGGCCTTCCAGAACCGGCGCCGGCTGCGGCGCACATACCACGTGGACAGGTCCTCCACGAACCGTTCCACCGAACGTGCGGCTTCCGTGGGGTTGTAGGCCTCCATCGCCTCCGTGGCCTCGGAGATCGTGGCTGCGAGGCGCGCCCGAACCCACCGGTCCAGGGGAGGCCGATCCCGCAGGGGCGGCGCCGGCCACCGGGACGGGTCGAAGCCATCCAGGCTTGCGTAGGTGGTGAAGAAGACGTAGGTGTTCCACAGCGTCAGGAAGAACCGGCGGACCACCTCCTCCACGGCCGCAGGCCCAAGCCGCTTGGGGACCCCCGGCGGGCTCACGGAGAAGAAGAACCACCGCAGGGCGTCGGCACCGAACCGCTCCACCAAGCTCCACGGGTCGATCACGTTCCCCCGGCTCTTGCTCATCTTCTCGCCCTGCTCGTCCAGCACCAGCTCCAGCGACACGCAGTTCCGGTACGCGGGCCGGTCGAACAGCAGCACCGAGATGGCGTGCAGGCTGTAGAACCACCCGCGAGTCTGGTCGATCCCCTCGCAGATGTAGTCCGCGGGAAAGGACCGTTGGAACTGGTCCTGGTTCTCGAAGGGGTAGTGCCACTGCGCCACAGGCATCGCACCCGAGTCAAACCAGACGTCGATGAGGTCCGTCACCCGGCGCATCCGGCCGCCGCACCGGGGACAGCGGAGCACCACCTCGTCCACGTACGGGCGGTGCAGCTCCAGAGGGTCCGGGAGGGATACCGCCATCTCCCGCAGCTCCTGGAGGCTGCCGACGCAGTGGCGGTGGTCGCAGCCCTCGCACACCCACACCGGGAGCGGGGTGCCCCAGTACCGCTCCCGGGACAGGGCCCAGTCCACCACGTTCTCCAGCCAGTTCCCGAACCGGCCGCGCCCGATGTGCTCGGGTACCCACCGGATCTCCTCGTTGGCCGCCACCAGCCGGTCCTTGCAGCGGGTGACCGCCACGTGCCAGCTGGCGCGCGCGTAGTAGAGCAGGGGGCTGCCGCAGCGCCAGCAGAAGGGGTAGGTGTGGCGGTAGGTCTCTTCGCGGTACAGAAGACCTCGGCTCCGCAGGTCCTGCACGATCTCCGGGTCCGCGTCCTTCACAAACCGGCCCGCCCACGGCGGCACCTCCTCCGTGTAGCGCCCATCCGGGCCCACCGGGTGGAACACCGGCAGCCCGTGCCTGCGGGCCAGCTCCATGTCTTCTTCGCCGTAGGCCGGGGCCATGTGGACGACTCCGGTCCCCTCCTCAGTGGTGACGAACTCCGCGGGCCACACGCGCCACAGGTGGTCCTGCTCGGGGTAAAACCGGAACAACGGCTCATAGGCGAGCCCCACCAGGGCGCTGCCCGCCGCCTCCTCCTCCAC
>JBEQAH010000231.1:0-3307 GCA_041640435.1 bacterium
GGACCGACGCTTCTGGCTCGGTGGAGATCCTCGCGGTGTTCTTCGAAGCCGGCGCGCGTACCCGGCCCCACGTTCACAGTACCGACCAGGTCCTGGTGTTCCTGGAAGGCGAGGGGGTGGTGGCCACGGAGCGCGAGCGGCGTCCGGTGCGGGCGGGTGATGTAGTGTGGATCCCGGCAGGCCTGTGGCACTGGCACGGCGCCAGCAAAGCCACCCCGGCCTGCCACCTGTCCATCAAACCCCCCGGCCCTACCGACTGGAACCCGCCCCTGCGGGACTGGGAGGACTGGTGAAGCCCCGCCTTTCGCACGTGGATGCAGCCGGTCGACCCCGCATGGTGGACGTGTCCGAAAAAGCGGAGACGCTGCGGGAGGCGACCGCCCGTGGGGAAGTCCGCATGCGCGCCGAGACCCTGACACGCATCCGCGCGGGCGAAGTGTACAAGGGAGACGTCCTCGCCGCGGCCCAGCTGGCGGCGGTCCAGGGCGCCAAGCGGACGTGGGAGCTCGTGCCTCTCTGCCACCCCATCCCGCTGTCCGGTGTGGACGTGGCGTTCAACTTGCGGGAGGACCCCCCCGCGGTCGAAGTCCGGGCCACGGTCCGCGCGGTGGCGCGCACGGGAGTGGAGATGGAGGCGTTGTGCGCGGTCCTGGCCGCATGTCTGTGCGTGTACGACATGTGCAAGGCCGTGGACCGGGAGATGGTGATCGGAGACGTGTGGCTGGAGCACAAGGCGGGCGGCCGGTCCGGCGAGTATCGGAGGCCGGGGTCGTGAGCCGTCCGAACCGCTGCTTTGTCTGCGGCCCGGACAACCCCGCGGGGCTGCGGCTGCGTTTCGCGCGGGACGGGGAGGCCGTGGTGGCTGAGTTCGTCCCGCGGGAGGAGCACGTGGGCTGGGAGGGCGTGGTGCACGGCGGCATCCTGAGCGCGGTGCTGGACGACGCCATGGGGAACGTGTTCTACCTGCGCGGCTACCAGGCCCTCACGGCGCGGATGGAGGTGCGGTTCCGCAGACCGGTGCGACCCGGCGACCGGTTGTCGGTGCGCGCGTGGCTGGCCGGCGAAGACGACCGCACCCTCACTACCCGCGCGGAGCTGGCGCGGGACGGGGAGGTGGTGTGCAGCGCAGAGGCGGTGTTCCTGCGCCGGTCCCTGCGGGAGGTGGGGGATGGCTGAAGGGGAGCGCACGGTCGCGCTGAATCGCCGCGCGCGCCACGACTACCACCTGGAGGAGCTGTTCGAGGCGGGGATCCAGCTCCTGGGCAGCGAGGTGAAGAGCCTGCGGGCGGGCCGGGCCTCCCTGCAGGAGGCCTACGCCAAAGTCCGCGGGGGCGAGGTGTGGCTGGTGAACATGCACATCGCCCCCTACGAGCAGGCGGGTCCCTTTAACCACGATCCCCTGCGCCCCCGGAAGTTGCTTCTGCACAAAGCCCAGATCCGGCGCCTGGTGGGCAAGGTCAGGGAGCGCGGCTACACCCTGGTCCCCGTGCGCGTGTACTTCCGCCGGGGTCTTGCGAAAGTCGAGCTCGCCCTGGCCCGGGGCAAGAAGCAGTACGACAAGCGGGCAGACATCAAAAAGCGCGAGGCACAGCGGCAGATCGCCCGGGCCCTGGCGGGTCGGCGAAGGCCGGCCCGGGTGTGATAGAATGAATTCGGTCGGTAGGGCCGTTGATCTCGGGGGCGAACGGTCTCGACTGGGCAGGAAGCAGCGGGGCTGCGCGACGAGGTTGGTAGGGTCCTCGGAAAACAACCTACCGGACGCGAATAAGCGTCAACCAGCCTGTTCTCGCCGCCGCGGCCTAATCCCCGCGGCCGTCTCCCCGGGCCCTGCCGGCGGGCCCGGAGGGGGCGTGACCGAGCCGGCTGCGCCTGACCGCCGCGCCTCGGGCGGCCAGGTCAAGACCACAGGGGCTGGCACCGGGCGATCCCGCCTGCGGGAGGGTCCGGTCGCGAGACCAAAACGCAGGCTACGCGCGTAGAGGCTTCGCCCTCACCTGTCCAGGACGCGGGTTCGATTCCCGCCGCCTCCACCACCCCCAACTTGCGTGAACACGCCGCGCGCAGAAGGGCTGTTCTGCAGGATGCACGTGACCACGGAGAGGTAGCCCGAAGGGGGGCTCAAGTTGTGCGCGCGTTGAAGGGGAGGCGTGAAGCCGGGGTCGGTCCGGGCGTGAGTACCCGCTGCCACCCTTATACTACCTAGGGCTGTACCCAGTAGGGCTGTACCCAGCCTGCGTAAGGAGGTCGAGTGCGTGGCAGCTCCGCACGCTGTGAAGGCATCGGGGTGGATCGGCCGTCCATTGAAGCGCAAGGAGGACGGCCGTTTCCTGCGGGGTCAGGCGCGGTACCTGGACGACCTGCAGCTGCCGGGTGCGCTGCACCTGGTGGTGGTGCGCAGCCCGCACGCGCACGCCCGTCTCGTGGCCATCCGCGGGGAGCCGGCCCTGGAGGTCCCTGGCGTGGTGCGGGTGATCACCGCCTCCGACCTGGCGGGAAGGGTCGGCCAGTACGCGCTGGGCGCTGTGGAGGGGACGCGGGTAGCGCCGGTACCCCATCCGGTTCTGGCCACCGACCGTGTGCGGTACGTGGGAGAGCCGGTGGCAGCGGTGGTGGCGGAGACGCGGGCCGCGGCAGAGGATGGCGCAGCGAGGGTTGAGGTAGAGTATGAGGTCCTGCCGGCCGTCGTCGACCCGGAGGAGGCCCTCGTGGGTGCCGTGCACCTGCACGACGACCTCCCGGACAACGTGCTGTTCCGGTGGGAAGGCAGGGGCGGAGACCCGGAGGGGGAGTTCGCCCGTGCAGACCGCGTGGTGCGGCAGAGGTTCAGGATCCCGCGGCTGGCGGCCGTCCCCATGGAGACGCGGGGTGCGGTGGCCCTCTACGACCCGGGGACCGACTTGCTCACCGTGTGGTCCTCGGCGCAGGGCACCCACCGCCCTCGGGAGCAGCTGAGCCGGATCCTGGGCCGACCGGAAGACCGCATCCGGTTCGTGGTCCCCGACGTGGGTGGCGCCTTCGGCAGCAAGTTCGGCGTCCCGCCGGAAGCGGTGCTCGTGGCGTGGGCTGCGGTGGAGCTGCGCAGGCCTGTGAAGTGGGTGGAGGACCGGCGGGAGAACCTGGTGGCCAGCTACCAGGGCCGCGGCGTGGTGGCCGAGGTGGAGGTGGCGGTGCGCGGGGGACGCATGACCGCGGTGCGGGCGCGGCTTCTGGCGGATGCGGGCGCCTACCTGTACCCGGCCACGCCAGTGCCGCCGGTCAACACCGCCATGCTCATGACGGGTGCCTACGACATCCCCCACGCGCACGT
>JBEQAH010000232.1:0-3298 GCA_041640435.1 bacterium
GCTTGATGGCCCGCTCCAACGCCCGCCGGCGCTCCAGGTAGGGTCTGCGGGTGAGGTCGCCCTCCTCCCCGTACAGCAGGTCGAAGCAGAACAGCCCCACGGGGATCCGCTGCACCGCCTCTTCAATCCCGTACTTGCGGCGACGCTGCATCAGCTCCTGGAACGGCCGCAGTTCGCCCGAATCCGGGTCCACCGCGACGATCTCTGCCTCCAGGATGGCCCGCTTCGGCCGCACCCCGGTCCGCAGCAACTCCACCGCATCCGGGAACTGCCCGGTGATGTCCTCCAGCCGGCGGGAGAACAGCAGGATCTTGCCGTCCAGCCGGTGCGCCTGGACGCGTTCGCCGTCGTACTTGTACTCCGCGGCGCATCGGCCGCCCAGTTTCGCCAAGATCTCCTCGGAGGTCGCGAGTCGCTGGGCCAGCATGGGCCGCACGGGGTTGCCGGGACGGACCTCCATCCGTTCGACGGCCGCTAGACCGCCCCGCGCCAGGGTCTCCGCCACCAGTCCCAGATCCGAGCAGATGTTGTACGCGCGCTCCAGCGGAGCGCGGTTGGCCCGGCCCCCCGCATGCGCCTCGGCCAGGGCATCCAGGATGGACGCATCCCCCACTCCTAGCCGCAGCTTCCCGGTGACGGTCCGGACCAGGTAGCGGGCCTCAAGGGGTGTGGCGCGGCGCAGCAACTCCGCCAGGATGGCGATCTTCTGGGCCTGGGCTCCTTTCCCCGCGGCCCGGGCGATGGCCTCCAGGCGCGCGAACACGTCCTCCACGGTGAGGTGCGAGCGGCGGGCCGCCCGCTCCCCCAAAAGCTCCTCAGCCACGGTCCCCAGGTCTCCCCGCCGGCGCAGCGCCGAGTGGACTTTCTCCTCAGGGACACCCGCCGCCTCGGCCACGGACCGCGCCGCCAGCTTCTCCGCAAGCCCGATCTCCACGCCCGCGAAGTCCGGCGCGATCTTGCCCTGGCACAGGTAGACCACCTTGCGCAGGACGGCCTTGGGGGTGTCGCGGAACAGGCCCGCCAGCTCCTCGATGATCTTCAGCCGCGCGGAGGTCTCCTCCAGCTGCTGGTAGGACCGCGCGAGGCGCGCGTACTCCACGGGGCGTCTACTCCCCCCGGGACCGCAGGAGTTCGTGCACCGGCCGTCCCAGCAGCAACCTGCCCAGTTTGCGGTGGCCGACCTTGAGGTAGTGACGCCGCCACACCTCCACCACCTCCTCCTTGGTCCGGGCGGCGTCCAGCTCGCCTTTCACCTGCTCGAGGTAGCGGCGCTCCTCCTCCGGACTCGCGAACACAGGTTCCCTGGCCATGCTCCGCCTCCAGAGCGCTTGCTAGTCTGGCCTTCGACGGCGCCGGGACGGTTCCTGGCACAGATCTTCCGCGGGAAGCGTATCATGCAGGTGTGGTCGCGCGCTCCAGACCCAGCTTCCAGGACCCGCAAGCCTCTCGCCGCCTGGTGGTCAAGGTGGGGAGCGCGGTCGTGGCAGGCCCGCAGGGCTTGGACCAGCCCGTCCTGGACCGCCTCGCGGACGAGCTGGTGGCCCTGCGGGAGGAGGGGCGCGAGGTCGTGGTGGTCTCCTCCGGTGCGGTGGCTGCGGGGGTTGCGCACCTCCAGCTCGGCGAGCGGCCGGGAACCATCCCGGGTAAGCAAGCGGCCGCCGCGGTGGGCCAGCCGATCCTCGTGCGCGCGTGGGCACAGGCCTTCGGCCGCCACGGGGTTTCCGTGGCGCAGGTGTTGCTCACTGCGCCGGATCTGGCTGACCGGACGCGCTTTCTGCACGCTCGGCACACGCTGCGCACCCTGCTGGCCTGGGGCGTTGTCCCGGTGGTGAACGAGAACGACACCGTGGTGGTCGAGGAGGTGCAGTTCGGGGACAACGACCGCCTCTCGGTGCTCGTGGCCACCCTTGTGGGCGCGGACGTCCTCGTCTTGCTTTCCGACGTCGAGGCGCTGTTCGACCGCGATCCGCGCCAGCATCCCGACGCCCGACCCATCCTGTGGGTGGAGCGGGTGGACCGGCAGCTATTGGAGTCCGCAGGCGACGCACCCAACCAGGTGGGCCGCGGTGGGATGCGCACCAAGCTCCTCGCCGCGGAGAAGGCGCTGGCCGCGGGCATCCCGCTGCTCCTGCTGCCCGGGCGGCGGCCCGGGGCGATTCGCGACGCCCTGGCGGGGAATCCCGTCGGGACTCTGTTCTGGAGCGCGGGCCGCAGGTACGCGGGCCGCAAGCTGTGGCTGTACCAGCTCCCCAAACCCGCGGGCGAGCTGCTGCTGGACGCGGGCGCCGCACGGGCCCTGCGGGAGGGCGGGGCGTCGCTGCTCCCGGCGGGGATCCGCGGGGTTCGCGGGCAGTTCGGCGTCGGCGACCCCGTGCGCTGCCTGGACCCCGACGGCCGGCTGGTGGGAGTGGGTCTTGTGAACTACAGCGCCGCGGAGGTGGAGTTGATCAAAGGCCTGCACACCCGGGAGATCGAAGCCCGGCTGGGATACAAGCACTCCGACGAAGTCATCCACCGGGACCACTTCGCCATCGCGAGCGAGGTGGACGCCGAGGAACCGGTCCTGGGGTCAAGATGATCGACGTCGCAGGCGAGATCCGTGCACAGGCCCAGCGCGCGCGGGAGGCCGCCCGCGCCCTGGCGGCGGCACCGCCCGGTGCCAAGCAGACCGCCCTGCTGGCGGTGGCGCGGCGGCTGGTGGAGTCCTGGCCCGCCATCGAGGACGCCAACCGCGCCGACGTGGAGGAGGCCGCGGCCGCAGGGCTCCCCAAGGCCAAGCTGGACCGGCTGCGCCTGGACACCCGTGCCCGGGACGATCTGGTGGAGGGTCTGCGCCAGGTGGCCGGCATGCCCGACCCTGTGGGCGAGATCGAAAATCTGTCCCTGCGGCCCAACGGCCTGTGGGTGGGCCGGATGCGGGTCCCCCTGGGCGTCATCGGGATGGTGTACGAAGCCCGCCCCGGCGCCACGGTGGAGGCGAGCGCGCTGGCGATCAAGTCCGGGAACGCCATCCTCCTACGAGGCGGCAAGGAGGCGCTGCGCAGCAACCTGGCCCTGGTCGGCTTCTTCCGCGAAGCCCTCAGGGAAGCGTCCCTTCCGGAAGACGCGGTTCAACTGGTACCGCACACCGACCGGCAGGCCGTGCTGGAGATGTGCCGGCTCGCGGGCCTGCTGGACCTCCTGATCCCGCGCGGCGGGGAAGAGTTGATCCGCTTCGTGCAGGAGCACGCCCGGGTGCCCGTGCTCGCCCACGCGAAGGGCGTGAACCACCTCTACGTGGACCAGGACGCGGACTTGG
>JBEQAH010000233.1:0-3283 GCA_041640435.1 bacterium
GGAAGCCACCTTGCACGCCCTGCGGCTCGCCCGGGGGTTTACGGGGAAGCCCAAGGTACTGAAGTTCGAAGGTCACTACCACGGCAACCACGACGCGGTGCTGGTGAGCGTCAGCCCGCCGCTGGACTCGGTGGGGTCCGAGCAGGCGCCGGTACGGGTCCCGGTGGGCTCGGGGATCCCCGAGGAGCACTACGCCCACACCCTGGTGGCGGTGTGGAACGACCTGGAGCAGATCGAGCGCATCATCCGCCGCCACCGACACGAGTTGGCCGCGGTGATCACCGAACCCGTCATGGCCAACAAGGGCTTCGTGCCTCCAGAGCCCGGCTACCTGCAGGCTCTGGAACGCATCTGCCGGGAGAACGACGTGCTGTTCGTGCTGGATGAGGTAATCACCGGCTTCCGCATGGCGCCCGGCGGCGCGCAGGAGGTGTACGGCCTGCGCCCGGATCTGTCCACCTTCGCCAAGGCCATGGCCAACGGTGCCCCCATCGGCGCCTTTGTGGGCCGCCGGGACATCATGGAGCTGTTGGAGGGCGGCAGAGTCCGGCACGCGGGCACCTACAACGCGAACCCCCTCTGCCTCGCCGCGGCCAAGGCCACCCTGGAGGTCTTGCGCCGCAACGGAGGAGAGGTGTACCGACTCCTGGATCGCCTGGGCGCGCGGCTTCGGGCCGGCCTGCAGGCGCTGGCGGGCCAGCTCGACGTCCCCATCCTGATCCAGGGCGAGGGGTCCATGCTGCAGCTGTACGTGACCCGGCTGGGGCGGATCCGGACCTACCGGGAGGCAGCCGGCACCCGCCGCGACCTCTTCAGCGAGTTCGCGCACCGCATGATCCTGCAGGGCGTGTTCGTGCACCCCGACAACTTCGAGCACTGGTTCCTCTCGGCGGCTCACACTGACCGTGAGGTGGACGCCGTTCTGGAAGCGGCGGAACACGTGCTGCGGGAGATGAAGCGGGAGGGGCGGTTCGACGCCGTGTAGGCCACCCGAAGGGAGGGATGGGGATGGACCGACCGGACCTGGACCTGCTGCGCGGGGCCATCGACATGCACGCCCACACGCACCCCGCGCTGTTCCGCAGGCCCCTGGACGACATGGACCTGGCGCGCAGCGCGCTGCAGTACGGGATGCGGGGTTTTGTCCTCAAGGACCATGACTCCTTGACCACGGGGCGGGCGTACTACGTGAACAAGATGGTGGAGGGCGTTCGGGCCTTCGGCGGCATCGTGCTGAACCGCTCCGTGGGCGGGCTGGACCCCCACGTGGTGCAGGCTGCCATCCACTACGGCGCCAGGGTCATCTGGATGCCCAGCAACCACTCCCGGTGGCACGCGGAGTACTTCAAGACCTCCGACTACCCGCAGCTGGGACGGCCGCGCAAGCAGCTGCCGGGCCCGGGGGTGACTGTGCTGGACGGGGACGGGCAGCTGAAGCCCGAGGTGCTCACCATCCTCGACCTGGTGGCGGAGGCGGATGTGTGCCTGGCCACGGGCCACCTGAGCCCCCAGGAGACGCGGCTGCTCTTGAAAGAAGCCACCCGTCGGGGGGTCGGCAAGTTCCTGGTGACCCACGCCAACTGGGCCCTCACCCGCTACGACCTGGAGGAGCAGAAGGAGTTCGTGCGCCAGGGGGCGTTCCTGGAGTACGTGGCGGTGTCGTGCGTGTCCCCGATCTTTTACGAGCAGAAGCCGGCAGAGCTCGCTCAGTGGATCAAGGAACTGGGAGGCCAGAACCTGGTCCTGAGCTCCGACCTGGGTCAGCTCTCTGGCCCGCCGCACCCGGAAGGGTTGCGGATGCTCGTGGCGGCGTTGTTGGACGAAGGGGTACCCTTCGACGTCCTGGCTCGGATGATGCGGGACAACCCCGCGCGGCTGCTGAACCTGGAACCCGAGTGAGGCAGGAGGCGTCCATGAAGTTGCGCGACCGGGTGTGCATCGTGACGGGCGGAGCGAAGGGGATGGGCGGGGCCATCTCCCTCGCGTTCGCCCACGAAGGGGCTCACGTGGTGATCGCAGCCCGGGATCGGGAGGCCCTGGAGGCGCACGCAGACCGGATCCGGGCCACCTTCCCTGACCGGCAGGTGCTTCCCGTTCCCGTAGACGTGACGCAGGAGGCGCCCGTTCAACAGATGGTGCGGTCGTGCCTCGACGCCTTCGGGCGCGTCGACGTGCTGGTGACCGCCCACGGGGTGATCGGACCCATCGAGACTCCTCTGCACGAGATCTCCTCGGAGGACTGGCACTACGTTCTCAACAGCAACCTGTACGGCGTGTTCCTGTGCTGCAAGGCCGTCGTACCGGTCATGATCGCCCAGCGGTACGGGAAGATCATCAACGTGGGCGGCACGTCCGGCCTGCGCGGGTACCGGTACCGGGCTGCGTATTCATCCTCCAAGTGGGCGGTGCGGGGGCTCACCCGGACGCTCGCGCTGGAGGTGGGCCCGTACAACGTGAACGTGAACGTGCTGGTGCCGGGGGTGGTGGAGGGGGACCGGATGACCACGATTATCCGGGAGAAGGCCCTCAAGCAGGGCCGCACCCCGGATGAGGTCTACGAAGACTACGTGCGGGAGATGGCGCTGCGCCGCTTTTCCACCGCGGAGGACATCGCGGCCGCCGCGGTCTTCCTCGCCTCCGACGAGAGCCGGCAGATCACGGGCCAGGAGATCGTGGTGGACGGAGGCTGGGACGTCTGATGGGACCCCGCCCCTTCCGGTACGAACGGGCCACAAGCACCGCCGACGCAGTCGAGCGCCTCCGCCGGGGCGGCCCCGGGGCGAAGGTGCTGGCGGGCGGGCAGAGCCTGGTCCCCATGATGAACCTGCGCCTGCTGGAGCCCGAGTTGCTGGTGGACATCAACGACCTGCCGCTTGCTTACCTGCGTCGCGAGCATGGCGCGCTGGTGTTGGGGGCGTTGGTCAGGCACCACACCCTGGAGGAGTCTCAGGAGGTTCGGGCCCTGTGCCCCCTGCTGTCCGAGGCGGCGGCGCTGATCGGGAACGTCAGGGTCCGGAGCCTGGGGACGCTGGGCGGGAGCCTGGCGCACGCAGACCCTGCCGCGGAGCTGCCCATGGCGTGTCTGGCGCTGGACTCGGAGCTCACCTTGGAAGGCCCCGAGGGCCGGCGCGTGGTGCCCGCGGCGGAGTTTTTCCACGGATCCCTCGCCACGGCGCTGGAGCCCGCCGAGCTTCTGACCGAGGTGCGGGTGCCGGTGCGGGCGCAGGGCGAAGGGTGGGCGGTGGAGGAGTTCAGTCTGCGCCACGGGGACTTCGCCCTGGTG
>JBEQAH010000234.1:0-3282 GCA_041640435.1 bacterium
CCCAGGGCGTTCGGCGAGTCCTGATCGTGGACTGCGACGTCCACCAGGGGGATGGAACGGCGGAGCTGTTTGCGGACGACCCCGGGGTCATCACGTTTTCCATCCACGCGCGGGGGAACTTCCCCTTCACGAAGGCGCGCAGCGACTGGGACGTGGAAGTCCCGGACGGAGCAGGGGACGACGTCTATCTGGGGCTGCTGGAGCCCAACCTCCTGGCGGCCCTGGCCGCGGCGAGGCCGGAGCTGGTCCTGTACGTGGCAGGCGCCGACCCGCTGGCGGGGGATCGGCTCGGACGCCTCGCCCTCACCCCCACGGGCCTGCGGGAGCGAGACCGCATGGTGCTGAGGTTGGTTTGTGAATCCGGCGCTTCCGTGCTGGTGACCCTCGGCGGTGGCTACGCGGAACCCATCACCCGTACCGTCCGCGCTCACGCGGGGACTGTGGAGGAAGTTCTCTTTCTGTCGCAACGGGTCCACGCGCAGACGGAGGGAACCCCGGACGGGAGGCGGCGATGGATTCGTATCGCTTGAACCGGATTCTCCCCGCCGCAGGCCTCGGACGCGTGTTGGTGGGCGGGGGAGCGCGGCCCGAGAGCGCTGCGGTCTGGGTGGAGGAAGGGTGGACCGCGGTGTGCTTGGGGCTGAGCGACGCCGTGTGGGCCCAGAGGCAACGGGGTGCGAAGCCAGCGCTCTTGTTGTCCATGGATTCCGGTCCGGGGTTCCACCAGGGGGCGCTGGGGCCCTGGCTTCATCCTAAGCTCGCCGTGGTTCTGGACGCGGCGGCAGCCGTGATGCGGCTGCCCGTGGTCCTGCTGCGGCCGGAAGCGGCCGCGGGCGCGGCCAGGACCCTGGCGAAAGCAGCCCGTTGGGGAGCGGAGTTCGGGCTTCCCGTTCTCGCGCAGGTGGCGGTGCTGCGCCCCCTGGGAGCCACCCGCTACGGCCCGGACCCGGATCCCCGGGCGCTGGTGCAGGTGGCGCGATGGGCTCTGGACCTGGGAGCCGCAGGACTCCTGGTCGAGCAGCCGACCCTGGATGCGTGTCGGGAAATCGTGGCCATGGCCGGCGGTAGGCCCGTGTTTGTGGAGCTGGACGAGGTCGGGGCGGAGCAGGTGGGGGCCGCAGGGGTGCTGGCGCGCGCGGAATTCCCTCACAGGGCGTTGCGCAGACCCAGCTCGTCCGGATACGGGCTCCAGTAGCGCTGGGCCCGCAGCCAGGCGTGGTCGTAGGTCCGGGCGAGGGCTCGCAGAAGCCGCACGGGGACCACGAGCGGCAGCCATCCGCGGCGATACCCCTCCAGCACCTCCTTTACCTCCTGCCGTTCCGCGGGGCGGAGCACCCGGCGCAGCATCCCAGCCGCGTGTTGCAGCACGTTGAGGTGTCTGGCCCGGGACACGGGACGGCTCAAGGCCTGCAGATAGAGGACGCCGTAGGTTTCGAGGGCGCCGCGCGCGTTCTGGGCCACCACCCGACCCAGGTGAGCGGCCCGGGCCGGGTCGTGGGCGAGGAGCCGCAACTTCTCCTCCGTGTGGAAGCGCACCAGCTCCCGACGGCCGGGCTGTCCGGCAGCGAACGTCTGCCAGCTCCAGAGGGCGAAGACGCGCTCCAGGAAGTGCTCCCGCAGCACAGGATCCCTGAGGCGCGCCTCCTCCTCCACGGGGAGCTCGGGCCAGGACTCTAGCAGCGCCGCGGCAAACCGCCCCCGATCCCGCCCGACCACCTGGCCTTGGGGGCTGTAGACGCGCACGCGTTCCAGGCCACAGGTGGGGGACTGGCTCTTGAGGACGAAGCCACACAGCCCGAGCTGGCGGAGCTGTGCGATTCGGCGGACCGCAAACTCGCGCAGCCGCTCCGAGTGGTCTATCCCTGAAGCGCCCGTGACGAGGCGAACGCCTCCGTCGGTCCGGATCAGCCGGAGGGTCGGCCGCGGTACCCCGAGGCCCATCTCCACCTCCGGGCAGACCGGGACGAACTCCACCCACGGCGAGAGCTCCTGGCAGAGGAAGGAGTCTCGCCGGTGGCCCGCGTCAAACCGTACGGCCTGACCCAGCAGGCATGCGCTGACGCCAATCCGGGGACATCTCATGGGACGGCCCGCAAGGACTTCGTCCCCAGCGCAGCCAGCAGGCGGGACGCCTCCTCCAGGCTCGCAGCGACCCGCCCCGGAAGGCCGAGCCGACGCGCCGCCAAAGCGCCAGGGCCTCCCCACACCCACAGCGTCCCACGACGCGCAAGCCGCCAGCACCAAGACCGGTGCCTTGCCCAGCTGTCTTTGAGGTCGGCAACCACCGAGGCCACCACCACCGCACGCGGTCGCAGCCGCTGGGTCGTGTGGAGCACGTCCAGGGTCGGTGTATCGGCTCCCAGATAGATCACCTGCCAGCCCGCAGCTCGAGCCTCCGCAGCCACGTACATGAGGCCCAGTTGGTGCTGCTCCCCGGGCGCACACGCGCAGAGGACGGCGGGCCCTGGGTGCTGGGGGCCGTGCAGGAGCTGGGCCAGGTAGCGAAGGGCGAACTGGGAGGCGAAGTGTTCCTGGGAGACCGTGGCCCGACCCGCTTCCCACTCGGCGCCGATCTCCGCCACCACCGGCAGCAAGACATGCCGCAGCGCCTTCAGCGGGGAAAGCCGGGCGCGGGCCCGCTTCATCAGCTCCGTAGCCCGTCCGTCGTCGAACGCCATGAGAGCCGTGAGCAGCTCTTCCCGGAGTCCCTCGGGAGAAGAGCCGACGCCCGGAGCGGGCGGCATGCCCGCCTGTCGCCTGCGCAGAGCGAGCCGCACCGCCTGAGCCGGGCGAATCCCTTCCCGGATGCGGTCGCGGACCCACTGAACCCAGGCCAGGTCCAGGTCAGAGAACAAGCGATACCGCCCGGCACTTCTGGCAGGCGCGGGGAACCCGTACCTGCGCTCCCAGGCCCGGAGGGTAGCCGCTCGAACCCCCACGAGGCGGGCCGCGGTACCCACGGTGTACTTCGGGAAGTCGTCCACGCCCCCCAGAGTACCCGCGGGTGATGAGCTTAGTCAAAGATTAGACAAAGGTTGGGCGCCCTAGCGGTCCCGCTGGGCACTGCGGACTCTTTCTTTCAGATAGCGGAGCACCGTGACCGCGTCTCGAAGGGGGTTGACCCCGTGCCAGATGCGCTCCACGCGTCCTTCACGGTTGATCAGGACGGTGTCGCGGCGAAGCCACAGACCCAGCCTGCGACCCACTCCGTAGGCACGGGCGAGGCGGCCTTCGGGGTCGGGGATCATTCGGACCCCTGTGCGATCGGCGAAGCGGCACTGA
>JBEQAH010000235.1:0-3246 GCA_041640435.1 bacterium
CTTCGTGGTGGTCCAGATAGGCGGACAGCTGGCGGAGCTCACCCTGGGCCTGGCATCCAGCCAGATGGTGGACCCGATGTACGGACACACCTCCACGCTGCTGGCACAGCTGTGGTCAACCCTGGCCATGCTGGCGTACTTCGCCACGGACACCCACCACCAAGCCCTGCGCCTTCTCGGCTTGAGCTTCGTCCGGGTTCGCCCGGACCAGTTCCCGGCGCTTGCGCCCGTGGTGGAGTCGGGGTTCGAGCTGTTCGCAGCCGGTTTCCTAGCGGGCGTCCAGGTGGCGACACCCTTCGTGGTGGCATCCCTGGCCGTAGAAACCGCTCTGGCCCTGGGTGCGCGCGCGGCGCCGCAGGTCAACGTCTTCCTGGTGAGCCTGCCCCTGAAGGTGGGGCTCGCGCTGATCCTGGTGGGGATCTTCCTGCCCCACACCCTGGCCGGTGTGACTGGAGCGTGGGAGCGGGTGCTGGCCGGGGTTGCAGAGATGCTCCGGAGGGGACCGTGAGCCGGGTACCGGACCGGGTGCTGATGGCCTTCGACCTGCTGGAGCCGCTGCCGGGGCACGTGCTGGAGGCCATGCGGCTGTTAGACGACCTCACCAGCTCCGCGGAGTCTGTGGCAGAGGTGCTGGGGCGGGATCCGGTGCTGGCGGCGCGGGTGCTGCGGCTCGCGAACTCCGCGCTGTACATGCGCGCGCGCCGCGTGGCGAACCTGCGGGACGCGGTGGTGCTCGTGGGGTTTGGGGCGGTGCGGAGCCTGCTCTTCACGGCGGTGGCGTACGACGCCTTCACCCCCGGTGCTCCGGGGTACGGGCTGGATCGGGTGCGGATGTGGCAGCACGCGCTCGCTGTGGCGACGGTGGCCCGGCACCTGGCCCGGACGCGCGGACTGGACGAGGAAGCCGCCTTCGTGGCCGGCCTGCTCCACGACATCGGGAAGATCGCCCTGAGCCATAGCCTGGAGGAGCAGTACCGGGCAGTGCTGGAGGCGGTGGAGGGGGGAGCGGACTTCGTCGAGGCGGAGCGAGCCGTAGTGGGCTGCGATCACGCACAGGTCGGTGCGGAGGCGGCCAGGCGGTGGAACCTCCCGGAGCCGCTGGTCCAGGCCATCGAGCACCACCACCGCCCCGACGAGGCAGCGGCCCTCGGGCTCGCGGACGTGGTGCACGTGGCGGACGCGTTGAGCGTGATGCTGGGTTTCGGAGTGGGGACCGATCAGCTCATGCACCGATGTAGCGAGGGTGCCCTGGAACGGCTCGGCCTCACCCAGGAGGAACTTCCGCTGCTGCTCGTCGTGTTGGCGGACCTGCTGGCGGAGGTTAGCGCTCTAAGCAGCTTGGACGTCCGCTGACCGACCGGCACGGGCTGTGCATACCCTCGGTGCGGGAAACGGCGTCGCACCGAGATGAGTAGCCAGCGCACCGAGCCCGCAACGCCCCGAAGGCGGCAGGAAGCACGCCGCAGGGGGCAGGTGGCGCGCAGCACAGACCTCACCCACGCGGCGGCCCTCTTGGGAGCCACCGCGGCCGCCACCTCGGCGGGCTCTTGGGCCCTCGGCGGGTTCCTGGAGTACGCGCAGCGGGCCCTGAGTACGCCCCGGTGGGATCAGCCGAGCGTCGCGCTCTGGGAGGGGCTGGAGGCAGGCATGCGGGTGGCCGCTCCGGTGATCCTGGCTGCGCTCACCGTGGGGTTGGCAGTCGGTCTGGCACAGACGGGAGGCTTGTTCACCGCGAGACCCCTCGAGCCCCAGCTGGATCGGCTGAACCCCCTGCGGGCCTTGGAGCGGCTGTTCTCCCTCCGGTCCGCGGCCGAACTGCTGAAGGCCGTCCTGAAACTCGCCGCGGTGGTGGCGGCCCTGTGGGGAAGCCTCCGGGAGGTGGTCGCCGACCCCGGACCGCTCGCCCCCTCCGCCGCTGAGGTGGCGGGGCGGGTGGGCCACGTCCTGCGAACGGTGGCCTGGCGGGGAGCTCTGGCCCTTGGCGTCCTGGGCGTGCTGGATTACCTGTACCAGCGGTTCGAGCACGAGCGCGGGCTGCGAATGACGCGCCAGGAGGTCCGGGAGGACTTGCGGGAGACCGAGGGAGACCCCGTGATCCGCGCCCGGCAACGAGCTCGGCAGCGAGAGCTGGCGCGCCGCCGCATGCTCCGCGAGGTGGCCCGCGCCACGGTGGTGGTGACGAACCCCACCCACCTCGCGGTAGCTCTGCGCTACGCACCGCCTCAGACGCCGGCGCCCGTGGTGGTGGCCAAGGGGGCCGGGAGCGTGGCGGAGCGTATCCGGGACGCTGCGCGACGCCACGGGGTACCCCTGGTTCCAAACCCGCCCCTGGCGCAAGCGCTGTACCGGCGGGTCCCCCTGGGGGGGATGATCCCACCCACCCTGTACCGCGCGGTGGCCGAGATCCTGGCGCTGCTCTACCGCGCGGGCCGCCTGCGGGAGGTGCCTCTGTGACGACCGGACAGAGGTCCCTTCAGCGCAGCGACGTAGCTCTGGCCGCGTGCCTGCTGCTCGTCACAGCCACCTTGGTCGTGACGCTCCCTACCCCGCTGATCGATCTGCTCCTGGTGGGGAACCTGGCTCTGTCCGTGGTGGTGCTGATGGCCACGGCGTACGCCTCCGACCCTCTGCAGCTCTCGGTGTTCCCATCCCTCCTGCTCGCCGCCGCCCTGGGACGGCTGGGGCTCAACGTGGCCATGGCACGGCTGATCCTCACCCAGGGCTCCGCGGGCAGCGTGGTAGCCGCCTTTGGCGGCCTGTTGGTCGGCGGGAACCTGGTGGTGGGGCTCGTGCTGTTCGCCATCCTCCTCACCGTGCAGTTCTTGGTGGTGACCAACGGCACCAGTCGCATGGCGGAGGTGGCAGCCCGGTTCGCCCTGGACGCCATGCCCGGCAAGCAGATGAGCATCGACGCGGAGCTGAATGCAGGGACCCTCACGGAGGAAGCGGCTCGGGAGCGCCGCCGGCAAGTGGAGCGGCAGTCGGACTTTTTCGGCGCCATGGATGGCGCCAGCAAATTCGTGCGGGGCGACGCGATCGCGGGTCTTGTGATCACTGCCGCAAACCTCCTGGGCGGGTTTGGGGTGGGGATGGCGAAGGGGATGAGCCCGCAGGAGGCGGCCTCGTCCTACGCCCTGCAGGCGGTGGGCGCAGGGCTGGCGCTGCAGATTCCCTCCCTGTTGCTGTCCGCAGCCAGCGGCTTGATCCTAACCCGAACCGCAGGCGGTGAGCACCTGGGTGCGGACC
>JBEQAH010000236.1:0-3246 GCA_041640435.1 bacterium
GCCACGCCGACCGCGATCCTGGTCGGAACCGGTAAGGGCGCAGAGCTCGGCGTCCTCATCAGGGGCGGGGAGGCCCTGGAGGCCGCGGGCCATGTGCAGGTGGCGGTGCTCGACAAGACGGGTACCCTTACCCGCGGCAAGCCTGCCCTCACGGACGTGCACCCGGCGAACGGGTTTTCAGAGGCAGACCTCCTTCGGTGGGCGGGCTCTGCGGAGCGCGGGAGCGAGCACCCCCTCGGGCAGGCCATCGTGGAGGCTGCTCGGGTCAGGGGGATCGCGCTTGCGGATCCCGAAGACTTCGAGGCTGTTCCCGGAGGCGGGATCGTCGCACGGATCGGCGGGCGCAAGGTGATCGTCGGCACGGTGCGTTTCCTGCGGGAGCGCGGGCTCTCCCCGAACGGCCTCGTGCAAGTCGTCGAACGCATCAGCCGGGAGGGAAAAACACCCATGGCGGTGGCGGTGGACGGTGCCGCCGCCGGGGTGCTGGCGGTGGCTGACACCCTTAAGCCCCACGCCCGGGAGGTGGTGGAGGAGCTCCGGCGGATGGGGCTTCAGGTGGTGATGCTCACGGGGGATACCCGCCGCACCGCCGAGGCCATCGCGCGGCAGCTGGGGATCGACCGGGTTCTGAGCGAGGTCCTCCCCCACCAGAAGGTGGAGGAGGTGCAGCGCCTGCAGTCCGAGGGGTACAAGGTAGCCTTCGTGGGGGACGGCATCAACGACGCACCGGCCTTGGCGCAGGCGGATCTGGGGATCGCCATCGGGGCCGGCACGGACGTGGCCATCGAGGCCGCAGACATCGTCCTCGTGGGGGATGACCTATGGGGGATCGTGCGGGCGATCCGGCTCAGCCGCGCCACCCTCCGCACCATCCGCCAGAACCTCTTCTGGGCCTTTGCGTACAACATCGCGCTCATCCCGGTGGCGGCCGGAATCCTCTACCCGTTCTTCGGGGTGCTGCTGAACCCCGTGTTCGCGGCCGTGGCGATGGCGCTGAGCTCGGTCACGGTGGTCTCCAACAGCCTGCGCCTCAAGCGCTTCAACCCGCAGAAGAGGTGAGTCATGGAAAAGGTCTACCGGGTTCCCAGGATGCATTGCGGCGGGTGCGCGGCCACGGTGGAGCAGGCCGCCCGCGCCGTCCCCGGGGTGCGATCGGTCCACGCCGACCCCGCGACGAAGGAGGTACGGGTGGTCTTCGAGGAGGGAGCTCTGAACGAGGAGCTCCTCAAGGAGGCTCTGGAGCGGGCGGGCTACCCGGTCGCGGCGTGACCGCAGCGCCCACCGAGTCCGCGCTCGAGCCCTTCGCCCGGGGGCTGGCTGGCCACTTCGTGGTGGACTGGCCGACCGGGTGCGGGACGGCGCCCGGGAAACCGCGCGCCGCACGCCACGGGAAGAGCGTCCTGTGGCCTTCGCAGGAGACGGGATCAACGACGCGCCGACCTGGAGAAGTAGATCCGGGGATCGCCGTCGGATCCCCGACCTGTGTGGCCATCAAATCGGCGACGTGGTGCCCGTGAAGAGCACCCCCTGCGGTGCGAGTGCTGCGCCTAGCGGAGGCCACCTACAGGAAGATGGTCAGAACCTGGTGTGGCCTACCGGTTCGGCGGCCTCCCCTCCCCGGCAGTCGGAGCTCTCTTCATGAGCCTCTCGGCCCAAGGCGAGCCTCCTCCGAGTGACTCTCGGGAGGCGGCGGATCGTTCCGGTGGGCGCGCAGTACCAGGGCAAACCGCGCGCCGCCCTCCGGTCGGTTCGCAGCCTCGACCCGCCCTCCGTGGGCCAGGGCGATGTGCTTGACGATGGCAAGGCCCAGGCCTGTGCCGCCCTCCGCGCGGCTGCGCGAGGGGTCTCCGCGGTAGAACCGCTCGAACACCCGGGGCAGGTGCTCAGGCGGAATCCCGGGCCCCGTGTCCTCCACCGTCAGGTGAACCTCGTCCCCGCGAAATTCCGCCCCGAGCTCCACCCGCCCTCCCGGAGGTGTGTACTTCACCGCGTTGTCCATGAGGTTCCCCAGGGCTTGCTCGAGCCGGTCCCGGTCTCCCTGGACCAAGGCATTCCCCGGACGCACCACCACCCCGACACCCTTCCGGAGCGCCACCTCCCGGAAGCGCTCCGCCACCGACCCCAGGAGCTGTTCCACCTCCACCTCCTGCAGTCGTAGCCGCACCACCCCGGCTTCCAACGCGGAGAGGTCCAGGAGGTCGTTCACGAGTCGCGTCATGCGGTCCACCTCGTCCAGGATCTGGTCGAGGAAGCGTGCTGCGAGCGCCGGGTCTTCAAGTCCGCCTTCCCGCAGCGTCTCCGCCATGGCACGCAGGGAGGCAAGCGGTGTTCGCAGCTCGTGGGAGACGTTTGCGACGAAGTCCCGGCGCACAGCCTCCGCCCGCCGGGCGCGGGTGACGTCGTCCACCACCAAGAGGAACCCGTCTTGCCCCAGTGCCCGGGCTTGCAGCTCCAGAATCCGTCCTGCGTGCAGCTCCAGAGTCGCGGAACCCGCGCGTCGCACGGTCTGCAGGAGGTCTTCGATCTCGTGCCGGCGGAACAGCGCCACCGCGGACAGGCCCTGCGCGGCCTGGATCTGCGTATCCAGGAGCTCAGCGGCCCTGCGGTTCATCCACAGCACGCGAAGCCGCCCGTCCACCACCACCACACCCGAAGGCAGCGCATCCAAAACCGCCCCGCGCTGTGCCTCCTGGTGTCGCAGGGCCTGGAGGGTGTTCTGCGCCTCCCGCAACACCCCCTCGGCGGCGGCCGCCAGCTCCACGAGGCTCCCGGGCTCGATCCGCTGCACGCGGGCCACGGGGAGCCGGGCTGCAAGCTCGCGCACCGCGGAGCGCCACGCCCGTTCCCTCCACCCCGCCCAGAACAGCAGAAGGCACAGGGGTACTGCGAGGATCCCTAGGTACGTGGGTTGTCCCACCGCCCAAGCGGCCGCGGTGGAGGCCAGCGCCAGCAGGCCGAGCACCCACCAAACCGCGGGAGTCACGCGGACCGCCCCCCGAGGGTGCGGCCCGGAGGATCAGGGCTCCAGGCGGTAGCCCACCCCACGAACAGCCTCGATCCGCACGGAGGAGCCGGCCTCCCTTAACTTCCGCCGCAACCAGGAGATGTGGACGTCCACCGTCCGCTCGTCCCCCGCGTAGTCGTAGCCCCACACCTGCTCCAACAGCTGGTCGCGGCTCAGCACCCGGCCCGCGTGCCTCAGGAGGAGCTGCAAGAGGTCGTACTCCTTGGGGGCGAGCGCCAGGA
>JBEQAH010000237.1:0-3230 GCA_041640435.1 bacterium
CGCGTCCCGAGGAAGGCCACGTACACCGCACCGAAGGCGTCCTGCGCCGATAGCCCCAGGGCCGACTTCAGCTCGTGCACCGCCGCCTGGATCGTGTCGGGCTCCTCGAGCCCTGCCTCCAGCCTGTCCGCGAGCCGCGCCAGCAGCTCTCGCTGCGCTGGGGTCAGGGACGCCGCCTGGGGTGGCAGGGCCTCCTGCACCGCCACCCGATAGTGGGGGGGTGCGTAGCGCGCCAGCCACCGCCGGGCGTCCAGGATCCTCGCCCGGAGCTCCTCCCGGTCGGCGTCGGTGAGCGGCGCACCTTTCTCCTGCGCCACCTGCTCTTCCACGCGCACGTGGGGCATCTGGATCCAGAACGCCACCTTTGTGAACCGCGGCCGGAAGAAGGGCTCCGGGGGCTGCGGCCGAACCCAGGCGTAGTGGAAGGTGCGGGCCAGGTCGCGCACGTCCTGCGCCTCCCCGGGTGTGCGCGCGGGAAGCTCTCCGAAGTACGCGGCCGCGGCGCGGTCGTACTCGTCGTACAACCGAGGGATGGTCTCTCCTCTCGGGTCGAAGTCCACGGCGGTGCGGTAGTACGCCCGCACCAACAGGAAGCGCACCAGCTCAGGCCGCAGCACCTCCAGGAGCTCCCGGGCCGGCACCCCCCCACGGCTGCTGGCCATTTTGCGCCCGCCCACCAGGACGAACTCGTAGGGGATGGGGAAGGGGACCTGCACGCCGAAGATCCGGCGGGCGACCACGGAGGCGGTGTCGTGGCTGCCGCCGCGGGTCATGTGGTCCTTGCCCGCGCCCTCCACGCCCACCCGGAACAGGGCCCACTTAGCTGCCCACTCGGTGCGGTACGTGAGCTTGGCCCCGCCCCGGAAGGGCGACCGCCGACCCCGGTGGCCGCAGCCCTCCGCCCAGGTGACTTTGTCCGGCCGGCACTCGTAGGCCACCTGGTCGCCGTCCCAGTCTCGGACCACCGTGGTGCCGATGCGGCCGCACGCTTCGCACAGCACCTGGACGGGGTGGCGCTCCGCCCGGCGGCTCCCGGTGATCTCCCGCTCGATGGCCACGATCTCCTCCGCCCGATCCAGCGCCACGCGCAGGGCGAAGTCCAGGGCCCCACCGCGGTACAGCTCGCTGGTGCGGTACGTGCGGGGCGTGCAGCCCACCGCCCGGAAGACCTGCTCGAACTCAGCCGCGAAGTGCTCCGCGAAGCTGCCGCCCTCCTGCCAGGGCACGTCGCACAGTGGCCGTCCCATGTGCGGCCCGTACACGTTCGGGGGCAGGCCTGGCGGCAGGCCATCCAGGGGATCGAAGTCGTCGAAGCCGTAGAGGAACTCCACCGCCGCACCCCGCTCCGCGAGGCCCCTGGCCACCGCGTCGTGCAGGATCACCCCCCGCAGGGAGCCCACGTGCGCGGGCCCGGACGGGGTCCAGGCGTCGTTCACCACGTACGGGCCCGGCCGGTCCTCGAGGATGTTGTCAACGAGCCGGTCAACCCACACGCGCCACCAGACTCTTTTCGCGAAGCCTGAGCCTAGGATACCGGCGCCCCCGCCTGCCCGGCCAGCACCGCACGCGCGGGGCCGGCCACGAAGAACGATCCGGCCACCACCAGCACGTCCTCCGGCGCGCAGCGAGCCCGCGCCCACCTCACCGCCTCCTCGCAGTCCTCCACCACCTGCACCCGCGGGTGCGCCGCCGCCACCAAAGCCGCCAGCTCCTCGGCGGGCACGGGTCGCACGTGCCGCGGCGTGGTCACCACCACCTCGTCCACCACGGGCAGGATCCTCGAGGCCGTCTGTTGCGCGTCGTGGCCACGCACCATCCCCAGCACCAGAACCACGCGCCGGCCGCTGAACAGTTCTTCCAGGGTCCGCCGCAGGGCCTCCATGGAGGCCGGGTTGTGAGCCACGTCCACCAGCACCCACGGTCGAGCGTCCACCAGTTCCTGCCGCGCGGGCCACCGGACCCGCGTCAGGCCCTCCCGCACCGCCTCCGGTTTCAGCGACCAGCCCTCCAGATCCGCCCAGCGCTCCGCGGCCGCCACCGCCACCGCCGCGTTGGTGGCTTGATGCCGACCCAGCAGGGGCACGTGCAGGTCCTCGTAGCGCCGGGCCGGCGTCGCGACCCGAAGCCACACCCCATCGAGCCCGCTCCGCTCCACCTCCAGCTGCACATCCTGGCCCACCCACACCGTGCGGGCCCGCATCTCCCCGCAGGTGGCGCGGAGCACTTCCTCGGCCTCCCGCGGCTGGGGGCTCAAGACCACATTCCCGCAGTGGCGGATGATGCCGGCTTTCTCCTGCGCGATCTCCCCCAGGGTGTGGCCCAGAATGTCCGTGTGGTCGTGGGATATGGGCGTGATCACCGACACCCGGGGCCAGCACACGTTGGTCGCATCCAGCCGACCGCCGATCCCCACCTCCAGCACCGCGTGGTCCACCCGGGCTTCCCGGAAGTGCAGGAGCGCCAGGGCTACGGACACCTCGAAGTACGTGGGCTTGCCCCACGGGTCCTGCTCTGCGGCTTCCACCGCGGGCGCGATGCGCTCTGCCAGGGTCGCCAACTCATGCGGGGAGATCAGGTCGTCGTTGATCCGGATTCGCTCCCGGTAGTCCCACAGGTGCGGCTTCGAGTAAAAGCCCACCCGCCGCCCGTGCGCCTGCAGGATGGCCACGAGCATGGCGCCGGTGGATCCCTTGCCCTTGGTCCCGGCCACCAGCGCGGTCTGCAGCCGGTCCTGGGGGTCCCCGAGACGGTGCAGCAGGGTCCGGATGCGCTCCAGTTTGATCTGCGCGTAGGGGATGGCCACGCGCTCGTAGTTCAGCAGTCCATCCAGCCAGGCGAGCGTGCGCTCGTACGACCAGGTCCCGCTCACCGGTTCTCTCCTTCCAGCTGGATTCGGGCGGCCTGGAGGGTGTTGCGGAGCAGCATGGCCACGGTCATGGGCCCCACCCCGCCCGGCACCGGAGTGATCCAGCCTGCGACGTCCCGCACCCCTTCGAAGTCCACGTCGCCCACCAGTCGTCCGCCGTCGCGCGTGATGCCCACGTCCACCACCACGGCCCCCGGCCTGACCATGTCCCCGGTCACAAGACCAGGGCGGCCCGCGGCGGTCACCAGGACGTCCGCCTGGCGCGTGTATCTTCCGAGATCGCGGGTGCGGGAGTGGCACAGGGTGACCGTGGCGTGTTCTGCCAGCAGCAGCTGCGCGGTGGGTTTGCCGACCAGGTTGCTCC
>JBEQAH010000238.1:0-3227 GCA_041640435.1 bacterium
TGGTGGCCCGGGCGGTGGCGTTGCAGGAGGTGTGGCGGGAGCAGGCGGCGGCGTTCCGCGAGGCGTGGATGCCGGGCTACACGCACCTCCAGCGGGCGCAGCCCTCCACCCTCGCCCATCACCTGCTGGCGCACGCCTGGGCTCTCAACGCGGACGTCCGCCGGCTCCAGCACGTCCACCACCAAGCGGGGCTCTGCGTGCTCGGGGCGGGAGCCCTCGCAGGGACCTCCCACCCCATCCGGCCTGACCGCACCGCCTATTGGCTCGGGTTCTCCGTGGTCTTCCCCAACAGCCTGTACGCCGTCTCTGACCGCGACTTCGTGCTGGAGGCCGCCTTCGCCGCCGCCGTGCTGCTGTTGCACCTGTCGCGCTGGGCGGAGGAGGTGGTGTTGTGGGCCACGTGGGAGTTCGGGTTCGCCGAGCTCGCGGACTCCGTGGCTAAAGGCAGCAGCTTGATGCCGCAGAAGAAGAACCCCGAGGTGGCCGAGCTGATCCGGTCCAAGGCGGGCCGGGGCGCCGGTGCGGTGGCGTCGCTGCTCGTGGCCCTGAAGGGGCTACCCCTCGCGTACAACAGCGACCTGCAGGAGGACAAAGAGCCTCTGTTTGACTGCCTGGACACCGCCGGCGCATGCCTGGAAGCGGCGGCGGTGCTGGCGCGCGGCCTCCGGTTCCGCACGGACCGCATGCGGGAAGCTCTCCGGGGCGGGTTCCTCACCGCCACCGACCTCGCCGATTACCTGGTGCGCCGTGGGGTACCCTTCCGCACCGCGCACGAGCAGGCGGGGCGCGCGGTGCGGGAAGCCGAGCGGCGCGGCTGCGAGCTGTGGGAGCTCCCTCTGGACGTGCTGCGCCAGGCGTGCCCTCAAGCAGGGGAGGACGTGTACGAGGTTCTCTCCCCGGAGGGCTCCGTGCGGCAGCGCCGTTCCCCGGGAGGCCCTGCGCCCGAGCGGGTCTGGGAGCAGCTGGAGCGCCTCGCGCAAGAGGTGGAGGCCACACGGGCGTGGCTGGCGGCGACGCTACCTCCTCCCATCTATCGCGCGCACCGGGAGGGTCGCTTGCTCGAGGGGCTATGACGCGGGCGCGGCGCGAGCAGTTGATCCTGGAGATCTGCGCTTCCCAGCCGGTGCACACGCAGGCGGAGCTGGTGGACGCTCTGCGGCGCCGGGGTCTGCGCGTCACCCAGGCCACGGTGTCCCGGGATGTGAAGCGCCTGGGCCTTGTCAAGATCCCCGATCCCCGGGGCGGCTACCGCTACGCGCCCGCGAACCGGGTCGCCGCCGCACCCCTCCCCGGGGCCCGCGCGCAGCTGGAGGCCGCGTTTCGGGAGTACGTCACCGGCGTGGATCGGGGGGACGCCCTCGTGGTGGTGCGCACGCGGTCAGGGCGGGCCAACGCCGTGGCCGCGGCCATCGACGAGGCCCGCATCCCCGAGATCGTCGGAACGGTGGCAGGGGACGACACGATCCTGGTGATCGTGCGGCGAACAGTCGATCGAGTCCGCGTCGTCCGCCAGCTCCAGGAGCTGCTAGAATAGCGGGGCTAGCACCGGGAGGCGGGATGCGCATCCAGCAGAACGCCCGGCGCGGGCTGATCCTCGGCTCCCTGGCGGTGGTCCTTGCCGCGGTGGGGTCGGTCGCGTACCTTCCCTCGGCGACGCCGGTGCGCCCCGGTGTGGTAAGCCCCCACGACGTGACAGCCCCCCGCACCGTAGAGTTCGTGGACTGGCAGCGCACCGAGGCCCTGCGCCAGGAGGTCGCCGCCGCAGTCCCACCCGCGTACCGGGCGGTTTCAGGTGCTTCCGAGCGCGCGGAGCGCCAGGTGCGCCAGCTGGCGGAGTCCATTTTGAGCCTGAGGGCGGACCGCAGTCTCGACGCCGAAGCCCTGCGGGCCAGGCTCGAGCGTCTCGGCCTGCGGGGGGAGGCGCTGCAGGCGTCCGTGGCGCTGGACCGGACGGGCGTGGAAGCCGCCCGGGAGGCCGCGGTGGCTACCCTTGACCGCATCCTAGCCCGACCTCTGCGCGCAGAGGACCTGGTCGGTGCTCGAGCGCAGGTCGTACCCGCGCTCCGAGAGCGGGGACTAAGGGGCCCGACGCTCGCGCTGGCGAGATGGCTTGTGGAGCGGGGCCTGCAGCCCACCCTGGTGGTGGACGAGGTGCAAACGCAGCGCCTGCGAGACGCCGCACGGGCCGGGGTGGAACCGGTGCGGGTGCGCGTGCTGAAGGACGAGATCGTGATCCGGCGCGGGGAGGTGGTCAGCCCGGAGCAGATGCGGAAGCTGCAGGCGCTGGGCCTGGTCCCCGGGCCCTGGCAGTGGGAGCGCGCCGCCGGAACCGTGGGCCTGGCGGCGGTGCTGGTGGCCCTTCTGGGCGTCTACCTGGCCCGGTTCCAGCCGGACGTGTGGCGCAGCGAGCGCCAGCTGATCCTGTTGGGGCTGCTCGTGGCGCTCACGGCGGTGGGGACGCGGCTTTCGGTGACGCGCTTACACCCCTTCCTCCTGCCCGCGCCCGCGGCCACCATGCTCCTTTCGGTGCTCGTCAACCCGAGGGTGGCTGCATTCGCCGCCACGTTGCTCGCGGTCCTGGCCGGGATGTTCTCAGGGCCGGACGTGCGGCTGGTGGCGGTGGCCTACGTGGGTGCGCTGGTGGGGGTGTTCAGCGTTCGCCGGATCCAGCACCGGACCGACCTGGCCTACGCGGGGATGCTGGTGGGAGCGGCCAGCGCCGCCGCCGCGCTGGCCGCGGACCTGGTCTCCGGATCGCCCGTGCGGGAAGCGTTCCTGAACGCCGGCGTAGGGGTTGTGGGAGGGGTGCTGAGCGGTGTGCTCGCCACCGGCGCGCTCCCGTACCTGGAGGACCTGTTCGGGGTGGTGACACCCATCAAACTCCTCGAGCTCAGCAGCCCCAGCCACCCGTTGCTGCGGCGGCTGCAGCTGGAGGCTCCGGGGACGTACCACCACACCCTCATGGTGGCCAACCTCGCCGAGGCGGCCGCGGAAGCGGTGGGTGCAGACCCGCTGCTCACACGGGTGGGCACCTACTACCACGACGTGGGCAAGCTCCGCCGTCCCGCGTTCTTCGTGGAGAACCAGATCGGAGCGCGCAACCCGCACGACCGCCTGGCGCCCAGCCTGAGTGCGCTGGCTGTGGCCGCGCACGTCAAGGACGGCTTGGAGCTGGCGCGGCAGTACAAGCTGCCCCAGGTGGTGGCGGACTTCATCCCGCAGCACCA
>JBEQAH010000239.1:0-3216 GCA_041640435.1 bacterium
CTTTTGTCCTCCTGTGGATCTGCGCTACAGCTGGTAGCCCGCTGTTCGCTCAGCCGGCCGAGATCCCCACCTTCGAGGGCGAGGAGGTGGTGGTGGCCGGCCGCAGGCCGCAACCGGTTTCCGCAACTCCCGCCTACGTAACGGTCCTCTCGGGCGAGGAGATGCGCCGGCTGGGGTTCCGCACCGTGGGCGAAGTACTCCAGTACCTGGCTGAGACGTACGTGCGGCAGGCGGGGCCTGGCCCTGGCGGTCTCCTGCAGGCTTCCATCCGCGGCTCAAGCCCCCAGCAGGTGCTGGTGCTGCTAGACGGGGTGCCGCTCAATGCGACCGCGCAGCTGGGCGTGAACCTGGCCACCCTTTCGCTGTCCGAGGTGGAGCGGGTGGAGGTGCTGCGCGGCCCGTACTCGGCCATCTGGGGGAGCGGCGCTCTGGGTGGCGTGATTCACGTGGTCACGCGACCCACGAGCCGTCTGCAGCTGCGGGCCGGCTACGGGAGTGCCGGCGACTCGCTCGTGGCGGTCGGTGGAGGGCTGCAGGGTGGTGGTGCAACCTACAGCCTCGGACTGGAGCACCTAGCAAGCCTCGGCTCCCAGCCCAACGCCGACGCCTCGCGCTGGACGGGGACGCTGCTCTTCGGAACCCACAACGACAGGTGGACCTTCCGCCTGCACCACACCGACGGCCGCTACGGCGTTCCCGGTGCCACCACGAGCTTCTGCTACCCCTGCCCGGACCGTCAGAGCGACCGGCGCACAGTTTTGCAGCTGGCGTGGTCGCAAAACGACGAGCGGGATGCAACCCAGAGGGTGCGCCTGTGGTGGTACGCAGACGGCCTGGACTACACGTCCCCGGGGTACCAATCCTCGGCCACCGGCTCCGCCTACGGGTTCGACTGGCAGCGGGTGGTGCGTCTGACGAGCGGCGGGGCGTTCACCGCGGGTGCGGAGTGGCAGCAAAGCCAGTACTCCTTCACAAGCTCTTTTGGCGGGTTTGGAGGCCGCGCGCACGTGGGGTCGGTGTTTGGGCAGTACGATTTTCCCGCGGGGGAGCGCACGCTGCTTGGGCTTGGTCTGCGCTACGACTTGCACTCCGGCTACGGCGGGCAGCTCAACCCGCGGGTCGGGTTTGTGCACTTCCTGACCGATACCTTACGGCTGCGCGGCGGGCTCGGCAGGACTTTCCGGGGCCCGACCTTCGCCGAGCTATTCTTCCCCGGGTGTAGCAACCCGAACCTGCAGCCGGAGGTAGCCTGGTCCGCCGACCTGGGCCTCGAGGCAGAGGTGCAGCCCCGCCTGGTGGGCCGGCTGAATGGCTTCTACACCGACGCGCAGAACCTGATCGTGGGCGGTTGCAATCCCCAGAACGTGGGCTCCGCGCGGATTTTGGGTGCGTCGGCGGAGCTGGGTGGCCTGCTGGCGGAGGGCTGGCAGGTCCTGGCCAACGTGACGTGGTCCGATGGGCTGGACCGCGGAAGCGGCACCCGGCTGCTGCGCCTTCCCGGCTGGACCGCCAACGTGATGCTGCGGCGCGAGCTGGACGGCAGGAACGCCTTTGCGGTACTGGTGCGCTACGTGGGAGAGCGGGACGACCTGGACTTCTCGAGCTTCCCGGCCACCCGCGTGACGCTCCCCGGGCACCTGACCGTCGGCCTGCGCTACGAACTGCGGTTCGGGGGCCTCACGGTCAGTCTGGGCGTCGATAACCTTTTCGATGCCCAATACGAAACGCTGCGGGGCTACCCAGCTCCAGGGCGCACGGTGTTTTTGCAGGTCGTGAGCGGAAGGTAACGGTGCGCGCCACCACGGGCCTGATCCTCGCCGCGCTTCTGACTTCCGGCTGCGTGGCCCTTACCCCGCGCGTCGCGGAGACCCCAAACCCCACTCCCGCGGTGGGAGAGCGGCAGGCGGGGCCCACCGCCGCGGAGGAAGCCGGTCTTTCACTCGGCGTCCCCAGCGAGCCGGAGCCGCGACGACTCGAGGATGGCTCTGTCGTTGCTCAGGCGACTCAAAGACGGCGGACGCCTCCCCACAAGCGGGCTCAGGTCCTGCGGGGAGCGCGCCCCAAGACCGTAGGCCCCCGCGCCGAGGCTTCGCCCTCAGCCCGACCCGCCCGTCCTGAAGCCTCGCAGCGCGGGGACTTGCACCAGCTGAGACGCCCACAGGCGAGAATCCCGCCAACTGACCTTGGTCGGACAGGGCAGCGCGGGGATTTGCACCAACCGGCACGCCCGCAGGCCCCCTGGGGAGAGCCGCCTGCGGAGCCGGCCGCCCTGCAGCCACGCGTGGCCGACCCTCCTCAGATCGTCGCCCCCGAGGCTGCACCCGCGATCCCACCATCTGCCCAACCTGGTTCGCAGCCGCTATCCGAGCCGCCAAAGACTCCCACGCTGACTCCCCCTGTACCCCTATCGAGCCCGTTACCCGACGACAGCGGGATGAGGGTGATGGTGGTCGCGGGCGGCCCTACGCCCATCGCGGCTCTGGCGCCCCGGGAGGGACGGGTGCGGGTGCGGCTATTGGTTCGGTCGGACGGGACGGTGGCATCCGCCGAAGTGGTGGTCTCCTCAGGAGACCCTGAGCTGGACCGCGCCGCGTTGGACGCCCTGGGCCGGTGGCGGTTCGAGCCCGCCCGGCGCGACGGTGTCCCCATCGACAGCTATTACCTGGTTTGGGTCAGCTTCCAGGCCCGCGGGCCGTAAGCTCCCGTGCCCTGCCCGAGCCTCGATGCCTGATACAATGGCCACGGTATGGCCACAGAGGCGCTGGAAGTGCGGATGGCCCGGCTGGAGGGCAGTTACGAGCAGCTGGACAAGCGGCTGGGGGACCTTGCTGCGGACCTACACGCCCTGCGGGCGGAGTTTCGGACGGAGATGCAGGCGATACGGGAGGAGTTGCGGAGCGAGATTCGAGGGCTTCGGGGGGAGATCCAGGGAGTACGGGAGGAGCTTCGGGGTGAGATCCAGGGAGTGCGGGGGGAGATGGGGAGGTTGTTTTACTGGCTGATGGGGACGTTTTTGACCACGCTGGTGGCGATTGGTGGGGTGATCGTGACCGTTCTGGTACGGACGCGGTGAGGGGATGGCCGCAGAGGCGCTGGAAGTGCGGATGGCCCGGCTGGAGGGCAGTTACGAGCAGCTGGACAAGCGGCTGGGGGACCTTGCTGCGGACTTGCACGCCCTGCGGGCGGAGTTTCGGACGGAGATGCAGGCGATACGGG
>JBEQAH010000240.1:0-3208 GCA_041640435.1 bacterium
AGAGGCCGCGCGGCGCGTGGTGGAGGAGCTACAGGCCGCGGCGTATCGGGTGGCGGAAGTGCGCCGCCGCGACCAGCAGCGCCACCCCGCCCCTCCCTTCATCACCAGCACCCTCCAGCAGGAGGCGAACCGGAGGTTGGGATATTCCGCCTCCCGCACCATGTCCGTGGCCCAGCAGCTGTACGAGGGGCTCGATGTGGGGGACGAGGGCACCGTGGGTCTCATCACCTACATGCGCACCGACTCCGTGCGGGTGGCCGCCTCCGCGCAGGAGGAGGCGCGGGCCTTCATCCGGGAGAGGTGGGGTGAGGCGTACGTCCCGCCGCAGCCGCGCCGCTACCCGTCGCGGCGCGGGGCCCAGGACGCCCACGAGGCCATCCGCCCCACGTCCGTGTACCGGACTCCGGAGAAGGTCCGGCCGTACCTGCGGCCTGACCAGTACAAGCTGTACCGGCTGATCTGGGAGCGGTTTGTGGCCAGCCAGATGAGCTCCGCAATCCTGGATACCCTGGCGGTGGACGTGGAGGCAAGTGAGTACCGGTTGCGGGCCACCGGCCAGCGGGTGAAGTTCCCGGGCTTCTTCCTGGTGTACCGGGAGGCGCCGGAGGGCGAGGAGGGAACCGAGGGCTGGCTGCCGGAACTGGTGGTGGGCGAGCCGTTGCGGCTCCTGGCCCTGCTGCCCCAGCAGCACTTCACCCAGCCGCCCCCGCGGTACACGGAGGCCACGCTGGTGCGGGCGCTGGAGGAGAAGGGGATCGGACGGCCCTCTACGTACGCGCCGACCCTGGAGACCATCAAGAAGCGCGGCTACGTGCGCTCGGTGGACCGTCGGCTGGTGCCCACGGAGTTGGGGAGGCTCGTGAACGACCTGCTGACCGAGCACTTCCCGGAGATCGTGGACGTGAAGTTCACCGCCCACCTGGAGGAAGACCTGGACCGGGTGGAGGAGGGCCAGGCGGACTGGGTGGACGTGGTGAGGGAGTTCTACGAACCTTTCGAGCGCGACCTGCGCCGCGCGGAGGCGCTCATCGAGGAGCTGGAGATGAAGCCCGAGCCCACGGGTGAAGCCTGCCCGGTGTGCGGTCGGGAGCTGGTGCGCAAGCAGGGTCGGTTCGGCGAGTTCATCGCGTGCAGCGGGTACCCCGAGTGCACCTACACACGGCCCGTGGGGATCGGCGTTGCGTGCCCCAAATGCGGGGGCGAAGTGGTGGAGCGCCGGTCGCGGCAGGGCCGGATCTTCTACGGGTGTGCCAACTACCCCGCGTGCGACTTCACAGCGTGGGATCGCCCCACCGAGCGGCGGTGCGGCACCTGCGGCTACCCCATGGCGGTGCGCCGCTCGCGGCGGGGCGAGGCGTACTACCGGTGCGTGAACCCCGCGTGCAGAGCCACCGAGCCGCAGACCAAGCCGGAGCCCGTGGCGGCCCGCTAGATCCGCTGCGGGCCGACCTCCGTCGGTTCCTCCTGGCGCTGGAGGGCGAGCGACGGGCCTCTGCGCACACCCTGCAGGCGTACGCGCGCGACGTAGACGACTTCCTCGCCTTCCTGCGCGCCGAGGGGATCCGCCGGTGGAGGGATGTGGAGGTGGGGCACGCGCGGCGGTACGTGGCCAACTTGGCCCGCAGCCGGGCAGCGGCCACGGTGGCGCGCCGGCTCAGCGCCCTCCGCCAGCTGTTCCGGTTCCTGGTGCGCACCGGCCAGGCCCACCAGGACCCCTTCCGTGGCCTGCGGGCACCGCGCCGGGGTCGGCGGCTTCCTGGCTTCCTCAGCCTCGCGCAGGTGCGCGCGCTGCTGGCCGCCCCGGACCCCCGCACGCCGCTGGGATGCAGGGACCGCGCCATCCTGGAACTCCTGTACGGCACAGGGTTGCGCGTGGGCGAGCTGGTCTCCCTGCGGTGCTCGGACGTCGGGCCGGGCCGCGAGCTGAGGGTGGTGGGAAAGGGCCGCCGGGAGAGGGTGGTCCTTCTGACCCGGGCGGCGCGTGCGGCGCTGGAGGACTACCTGCGGCGTGCCCGACCCGCGCTGGCGCGCCAGGAGGTGGACGCCCTGTTCGTGAACGGGCGCGGTGGACCCCTGCGGGCCCGCGGCGTGCAGCGGCGGCTGCGCGGGTACGTGGAGCGCGCGCTGAGCGGGCTGCGCGCCACCCCGCACACCCTGCGGCACACCTTCGCCACCCACCTGTTGGACGGAGGTGCGGACCTGCGGGTGGTCCAGGAGCTGCTCGGACACCGGAGCCTGCAAACCACCCAGGTGTACACCCACACCACCCGCGCCCGTCTCAAGGAAGTCTACGACCGTGCCCACCCGCGGGCGTAGACGTGCCTAGTGGCTTCCTGCCGCCCGCGGTAGACTCCGGGGTGGAGATGCGGGTGGTGCACACCACGGTTCTGGCGGTGTTGCGGGATGGACGGGCGGCCATGGGAGCCGACGGCCAGGTCACCGCGGGGCAGACGGTCCTCAAGCACGGGGCGAACAAGCTCCGCCGCATCGGGGAAGGGGTGCTCGTGGGGTTTGCGGGCAGCGCCGCGGACGGGCTCACCCTGTTCGAGCGGTTCGAGGCGAAGCTGTCCGAGCACCGGGGTAACCTTCCCCGGGCGGCGCTGAGCCTGGCCAAGGACTGGCGCACCGACCGCACCCTGCGGCGGCTGGACGCGATGCTGGTGGTGTGCGACCGGGAACACCTGCTGGTGCTCTCCGGCAGCGGCGACGTGGTGGAGCCCGACGACGGGGTGGCCGGTGTGGGCTCCGGCGGGCCCTACGCGCTGGCCGCGGCCCGCTCTCTGCTGCGGCACACGGACCTGCCGGTGGAGACCGTGGTCCGGGAGGCGCTGCGCATCGCGGCGGAGATCTGCATTTACACCAACGACCGCATCGTGGTGGAGACCCTCTGATGGCCTACCGGGTGGAGGAGCTGACCCCTCGGCGGATCGTGGAGGAGCTGGACAGGCACATCGTGGGGCAGCAGGCGGCGAAGCGGGCGGTGGCGGTGGCGCTGCGCAACCGCTACCGCCGCAGCCAGCTACCTGAGCCCCTGCGGCGGGAGGTGCTGCCCAAGAACATCCTCATGATCGGGCCCACAGGGGTGGGCAAGACCGAGATCGCCCGCCGGGTGGCACGGCTGGTGGACGCGCCCTTCGTGAAGGTGGAGGCGACGAAGTTCACCGAGGTGGGTTACGTGGGGCGCGACGTGGACTCCATGATCCGCGAC
>JBEQAH010000241.1:0-3190 GCA_041640435.1 bacterium
CCTCCAGACCCGGGGCCCGCACCCGCAGGCCCTCGGCCGCGCTCCGGACGCGCCCCCGGTACTCCAGCGAGAGCCAGCGGGCCTCGCGTTCGGGCACGCGCCCCCGCACGCGGAGGACCACGTCGTCTCCGTCCCGCCCGATCCCCACCACGCCCAACGCCCGCGCCATCTCTCTCAGACGGGCCACCTCCAGCAGCGCCTGGACGGACTCGGGGATCGGACCGTACCGATCCCGCAGCTCCTGCGCCAGGGAGGCCACCTCCTCCGCAGATCGCGCCAGCGCCAGTCTTCGGTACGTCCGCAGCCGCTCCCGCTCTTGCGCCACGTAGGATTCCGGCACGTACGCGGTCACACCCAGCTCCACCGCTGGGTCCGGTCCCTCCTCCACGAACTCCCCGCGAAGCCTCCGGACCGCCTCTTCCAGCAGCCTCGTGTACAGCTCAAACCCCACCGCGGCCATGTGGCCGTGCTGCTCGGGCCCCAGGAGGTTGCCAGCTCCGCGGATCTCCAGGTCCCGCATGGCCAGCCGGATTCCGCTCCCCAGGGCCACGAACTCCCGCAAAGCTTCCAGCCGCGCCCGCGCCTCCTCGCCCAGCCTAGCCCCCTTCGGGTACAGGAGGTAGGCGTACGCCTGCACATCCGAGCGGCCCACCCGGCCGCGGAGCTGGTACAGCTGGGCCAAGCCCAGGGTGTGGGCGTCCTCCACGAGGATGGTGTTGACCCGCGGGATATCAAGCCCGATCTCCACGATGGTGGTGCACACCAGCACGTCGTAGCGGCCCGCCACGAAGTCCAGCATCACCCGCTCCAGCTGCACCTCCGGCATCTGCCCGTGGGCCACGGCCACCCGGGCCTCCGGGACCAGCGAGGCCACGCGGCGCGCCGCGCGCTCGATGGTGTGCACGCGGTTGTGCACCACGTACACCTGGCCTCCCCGGGACAGCTCCCGGCGGATGGCTTCCCGCACCAGTTCCTCACTCCACTCCGCCACCGCGGTCCGGATGGGCTGACGGGCGTCCGGGGGAGTCTCCATCACCGACATATCCCGAAGCCCCACCAGGGACATGTGCAGGGTCCTGGGGATGGGCGTGGCGGTCAGGGTGAGCACGTCCACGGTGGCCCGCAGCTGCTTCAGCCGCTCCTTGTGCAGGACGCCAAACCGCTGCTCCTCGTCTACGATCACAAGCCCCAGGTCCTTGAAGCGCACGTCCTTCTGGAGGAGGCGGTGCGTGCCGATCACCACGTCCACGGCCCCTGCCGCTAGGTCGTCCAGAATTCGCCGGATCTCCCGCGGCGGCCGGAAACGGCTCACCATCTCCACCCGGATGGGAAAAGCGGCGAACCGGCTGCGGAACACCTGCAGGTGTTGTTGGGCCAGCAGGGTGGTGGGCACCAGGACCGCGACCTGCTTCGTGTCCATCACCGCCTTGAAGGCGGCGCGCACGGCCACCTCCGTCTTGCCGTAGCCCACATCCCCGGCGACCAGTCGGTCCATGGGCCGCGGGGACTCCATGTCGCGCTTGACGTCCTCGATGGCCTTCCACTGGTCCGGGGTTTCCTCGAACTCGAAAGCGGCCTCCAGCTCCCGCTGCCAGGGCGTGTCGGGCGAGAAGGCGTGCCCGCGGGCGGCCTGGCGCCGCGCGTACAGCTCCAGGAGCTCCCGGGCTACCTCCTGAGTGGCCTCCCGCACGCGGCGCTTCTCCCGCTCCCAGTCCGCGGTCCCCAGACGGTGGATGCGGGGCGCGTGTCCTTCCACCCCCACGTAGCGGGTGACCAGGTGGATCTGGTCCGTAGGGACGAACAGGGCGTCGCCCTCCGCGTACTCCAGGTGCAGGTAGTCGCGCTGCGCTCCCCCCACGGACTTGCGCACCACGCCGCGGTACCGGCCGATCCCGTGGTGCACGTGCACCACCAGGTCCCCGGGTGCGAGCTCGGTCCACGACCGGACGAGCGCTCCTTCCTTCGCCAGGCGCACGCGGTGACGCCTGCGCTTCCAGCCCAACACCTCGGCGTCGGTGATCACCACGAGACCCACCTGGGGTGACCGGAACCCGCGGGACAGAGCGGCGAACACGCAGACCGCGGTGCCGGGGGCGGGCGGCTGCTCCAAGTCGGGGGCGGTGTCCACCGGCACGCCGTGGTCCCGGAGGATCTCGGCCAGGCGGCCCGCCTGGGCACTGGCGAGCACCACCCGCTCACCCCGGCCGCACCACCTGCGGACCTCTTCGGCCAGGAGAGCCGTCTGCCCCGCAAACGGCTCCACCGGTAGCGTGGGCACCTCACAGGCGGTCCAGCCTTCCTGGGGGCCGTGTAGCGCGCTTGTGGCAAGAGCCCGTCGGGAGGTCGCTGCCGCCTGGAGGACCTCCCACGAAGCGCAGGGAACGGCAGCCTGCGCCGTCGCCCGTGCCAGCGACCGGGCTTGGTGTTCCAGCTCCACGGGCTCGTCGAGCACCACGAGGGCCTCCGGCGGAAGCCGGTCCAGCAGCAAAGCGCTCCCTTCGGGCTCGCGGGCGCTGGTGAGCTCCGCTTCCAGGGCGCTTGCTTCAGACCGCTGGGTTTCCGGATCGAATCGGCGGACGGAGTCCACCACGTCCCCGAACCACTCCACGCGCCAGGGCCGCTGCGCGTCGGGCGGGTACGCGTCCACGATCCCGCCGCGCACCGCGTACGTCCCCCGCGTCTCCACCAGGTCCACCCGCTCGTACCCCGACTGCTCCAGGTACTTGACCATCCGCTCCATGGGCAGCACCTCGCCCACACGTACAACCAGCCGCGCGTGTACGAGGGCTTCCGGCCGGGGAACCGGTCCGCAGGCGGCAGCTACGGGTGCCAGGAGGACTGCCGGAGCACCGCCGTCCAGGTCGACCAGTGCCCGCAGCCGCTCGCCCACCCCCTCGGGTAGCCGGAAGTCGGCGTCCGAGGGGAGCGCCTCCAGGGGAGGAAAGAGGTACAGGCGGTTCCGCAGGGCCGGGTTGAACGCCGTCAGGTCGTCCCGCAAGGCCTCCGCGGCTTCCCGGCCGGGCACCACCAGGACTGCAGACCGATCGGGTTGCTCGGATAGCAGGAAGGCCAGCAGCCACGCCTTCACAGACCCGGCGAGGCCGTGGACCCACACGGGTGTCCCTGGCGCGGAGAGCAGGTTCAGAAGCCTCCGCGCGAACTCCCACTGCCCTGCGATGGTGAGAAGACC
>JBEQAH010000242.1:0-3186 GCA_041640435.1 bacterium
GTCGGGCGGGGTTGAAGGTGTACCGCAGGCCGGAGACCTGCGGGAACCGTCCCGCCACCTGCTCCCACTGGCTCACGCCGTTCTCCAGAGCCTGCCGGATCACAGCCCCGGGAACCGCCACCTTCACCACCACATTGCCGAACGGCAGCCAGGCCAGTACGTCTTTGCGGCTGATGGGACCCGCGGGGAAGAGGGCGTTGGTCCGGATGCCGCCGCCGTTGGTGATGGCCACATCGGCGCCCACCGCGGCCCGCATCACGTCCGCGATGAAGTTCCCCAGGTTGGATTCCTGCTGACGGACCGTAGTGTTCCGGGCGTCGAGGGGCACCGTGGTTTGCCCGATGACTACCTCCAACTCCCGGCTGAGCTCCTGCGCGTACCGCTGAACCAGCTTGGCCATGTCCGGGTCCGGGGGGACGCGCTCGTCCACGTCCACCAGTTCGTGCTGGGCGCTGCGCGAGCCGTCTAGCCGCAGCCGGGTAATGCCGAGCCACCGGGCGTCTGACCCTGCCTTCGCCACCAGGCGCCCGCCCACGGTGGCGGTGAGGGGGTCGTGTTCATGGCCACCGATCACCAGGTCCACCTCCGGTACCCGCCGCAGCAACTCCTGGTCTTCGGCCAGGCTGAGGTGGGTGAGGGCCACGATCACCCGTGCGCCGCGGGCGCGCAGGATCCGAACCACCTCGCGAGTGACGGTGAAGACGTTGCCGAAGGTGGTGTTGCCCGGGGAGGAGAGCACCGCGGTTTCCTCCGTCAGGAGGCCCACAACCCCTACGGGGACCCCGCCCGGAGTCAGCACGAGCCAGGGTTTGACCCCGGGGAACGGCCGAAGACCCGGGGCGAACACGTTGCTCACCACCCACGGGAAACGCGACTCCCGGACCCGCTTGGCCAATTCTTCCGGTCCGTAGTCGAACTCGTGGTTCCCGAAGGTGGCCGCATCCACCTGAAGTTGATTCATGCCGGCGATGAGCTGAGCCCCCTTGAACACCGAGGACTCCACGGAGGGCGAGATCAGGTCTCCCGCGAACAGCAGCAGGTTCACGGGCTCCCGGCTGCGGAAGGTCTTCACGACGGTCGCGAGGCGGTCGAACCCACCCCGGCGACCACCGTCCACCGCGGTGAGCTGGTAGACGTCGTTGAAGTGCAGGATGGTCAGAACCGGCGGTTGAGCAGGGCCTGGAATCGCCAGCGCTGCCGCGATGAGCAGGGACAAGAACGTCGGGCGGATCCAGCGGAGTTTCATGGCACCCCCTGAGGCCAGTATAGTCCGGAGAAGCTGGGCCGTTCACTGCGGGTGCTGGACTTGCGGGGACCGAGGGATGATCTCGATGTGCTAAACGGATGATCGCCAGGGCGTCACCGACATCTAAAAAAGGAGATGCACCAGGTCCAGTTGGAACGCTCCGGCCCCCGGCAGAGGGCCACCTGTCGTTCAGGCGTTTTGCGACGCAGGCGCGCCTGGAGACCGGGAGGGTGTTCCGGCGTCAGGGAACCAGGACCAGCCGACCCATGACGCGGCCCCGGCGCAGCCGATCCAGAGCTTCGTTTGCGCGTTGTAGAGGCACGGATTCCACGGCCCACCGCAGCTTGCCTGCGCGGGCGAGCTCCACGACTTCGCCCAGCTCCTGCAGGGACCCCCACACCGAGTTGGTGAGGTGGACTTCCGCAGGGACGCGGTCGAACCCGAACAGGATGTGCCCCCCAGAGGCCCCCACCTGCACGAGGAGACCTCCCGGCTCCAGGGCCTGAAGGCCTAGCCGCAGGCTGGCCCGCGAGCCCACGAAGTCGAACACCGCACGCACCGGAGGGATCCTTCCTGTGGGGTGGAGGACTTCGTCCGCCCCCAGGTCGCGGACGTACGCGAACTTGCTGCGGTTGCGCTCCACGGCGACCACCGCAACGGCTGAGAACAGCTTGAGGTACTGGATGGCGAACTGGCCGAGTCCGCCTGAGCCAATCACCAGCGTAGTGGAACCTGCCTGCAACCACGGCAAGGCCCGGCGGACCGCCCGGTACGGCGTGAGGCCCGCATCCGCAAGAGGTGCGGCCTGGACTGGATCCAGGTCCCCGAGGGGGATCAGGTACCGCCTGGAGGGCACCCGAACCCATTCCGCATAGCCACCGTCGCACGTCCAGCCCGCCTGCTCCGCTTCCGGGCACAGCTGTTCCTGACCCGCCTGACAGAAGGCGCACCGGCCGCAGCCCCAGCTGGCGTACACCAGCACGTTGCCCAACCCTTCCGCGTATCCTGCGATCTCGTGGCCCAGCACCAGGGGAAGCGAGGCCTCAAACACCCCGTCCGCCAGGGACACGTCGCTGTGGCACACGCCGCAGCCCAGGACGCGCACCAGGACCTGCTCCCCGCGAGCCCTGGGCCGCGGGCGCCGCTCCAGCCTAAGCGGCCGGCGAGCTCGGTGCAGAACGACGGCCCTCACGCCACGGATAGTTCAACGTGCCCGCAACACTTCCCGCCACCGCCTTGCCGGGAGCAGGAAGTGGGGGCCGGCCGCCGATCCCTGGCCGCAACCACCAGATCGGGGAGACTCCCTGCGAAGGTACCGCGTGCGCTCTATGCTGAAAGAGGTCTCGCTGGCTTGTCCGCAGCCGCCACGTGCCCGCGGGTCGGCTGCGGGCGCGGGGATACATCGAAGGAGCAGGACAGGTGGAGAAGACTGCGCAAACCCTGAACACAGCGGCGGATAGCCCTGCCCGGGCCCGCCGCATCCTCATCACCGGCTCCGCAGACGGCCTGGGCCTCCTCGCGGCCCGTGCCTTAATCCAGGCGGGACATCGGGTGACCCTTCACGCCCGCAACGCACAGAGAGCGGAGGACGCCTTGAGGGGCGCTCCCGGGGCCGAGGGGGTGCTGATCGCGGATCTCGCGCGCCTGGAGGAGGTGAAGAGCATGGCCGAAGAGGCGAACAGGAGGGGGCGCTTCGACGCCGTGATCCACAACGCCGCGGTGTACTCAGCCCCTGGCGCGGAGATCCTGACGGTGAACGTGCTCTCTCCCTACATCCTCACCTGCCTGATCCAGCGACCCCCGCGCCTCGTCTACATCAGCTCGAGTTCCCACCTCCACGGGCGTCCGGATCTGCAACGGCTGCGGCGGGGGCAGGTGAGCTACGCGGACTCCAAGTTCTACATTTTGCTCCTGAGCAAGGCCGTGGCCCGCAGGTGGCC
>JBEQAH010000243.1:0-3186 GCA_041640435.1 bacterium
CTACCGCCGGCAGCTCACGACGACCTGGGGCACGATCTCCAATTTGGTGATCCCCCCAGCGCGCGACCGGGGGTCGCCCTTCCGTCCTCCCCCGCTACCAGCGCCGCATGGGCGACGTCGACCCGCACCCTCGATCGGGCCGTGGCGGCCTGGCATCGCCGCCCCCTGCGCGATCAGTACCGCTACCTCTTCTTCGACGGCCTGAGCCTGCGGGTCAAGACCCCTACGGCACCAAGCGCCGCACCATCCTCGTCGCCTACGGCCTGACAACCTCGGGGCGCCGGGAGCTCACCGACTATCGCCTCGTCCGCCAGGGGAGCCAGGGCGCCTGGGAAGCGTTCTCGATGAACCTCGCCGCCCGCGGGCTCACCGGCGAGGCGCCCCGCCTCATCACCACCAACGGGTCCGCGACCGCGAGCGCTGCCTGAGCTTGGCGCGCCGCATCTACCAGGCGCCCTCCCGCCCCGCCGCCGAGCGGGCGCTGCAGCTCTGGCGTCGGGCCTGCGAGCCGGTGGCGCCCCAAGCGGTGGCCTGTCTGCTGCGTGACTGCGAGGCGCTGCTCGCCTTCTACGACCTCCCCCAGAGCGATTGGCGACGCGATGGCAGGGGCACCCTCTCCGGCGACCCGAAATTACACAGAACTCTTGACACTACCCAGCGGACCGCAGCACGGGGTGGCTCAGGGGGTCGGTGCCGCGGGGCCAAGGTCACCGCACACGCCGCAGCCATCACCGCCTGCGGGCTGGCTGCTCACCACCACGTCCTCGCGGCTGATGCGCACAGACCGCAGCCGGAACCGAACGGGCCAGTCCGCCTGGGTGAGCACGGGGTTGAAGCGGCGCTCCAGCTCCCGCACCACAGCCTCGGGCACCGGAAGGCCGTTCACGCGCAACCGCTCCACGTAGAAGTAGAGCTCCGGGCTGTTCCCTACCGCGAAGAACCCTTTGAGCTCCACGCGGGCGCGCACGCCGAACAGCGGCACGGTTCCCCGTCCGTACACGGATGCTCCGTCGCTCCACAGGCGGACGTCCTGCCCGGGGTTGAGCTCGCGGAAGTAGCGCTCCAGATTGGGGTAGCTGACCCGCATGTGCAGCGCGGTGTCGCGCACCGAGTCGAGTCGGAACTGGCCCGCCCGGAGCGCCTGGGGGTTGAAGCTGGCGCCTACCAGCCGCGCCCACGCCTCGTCCACCCGGAACCCGCCGCTGAGGGTGGCCCCTGCGGCGTACACGCTGACGCGGGCGTAGCCGCCCTCGTACAGATCGGGGACTGCGTCCAGCCGTAACACCCGGGCGTCTCGGAAGAAGGTGGCGATGGCGCGCCGCAGGGCTTCTTCGTCCGCCCCGTGGCCCGGGGAGGCCAGGACGAAGCCGAGCCCCGCGGCCGCAATCAACGCAGCAAGCTGCTTCCTCCGGCCGAACATGGGATCCCCCCGCAAGCAGAAGAAGCAAACGCGCCCGGTGGAGCGGGAGACGGGAATCGAACCCGCACCACCAGCTTGGAAGGCTGGGGCTCTACCATTGAGCTACTCCCGCCCGTGCGAACAAACCCTCCCAAGGCGGAGCCTGGTGGGCGGGGAAGGATTCGAACCTCCGAAGGCATTCCGCCAGCTGATCTACAGTCAGCCCCCTTTGGCCGCTCGGGCACCCGCCCAGCCAACTGGGATTGTAGGTTCGGCCTCCGCCAGGGTCAAGGAGACGGAGTCCAGCGGGCGGCCGACCGCGGGCGCCTGGAGTCCAGCTCCCGCAAGAACTCCGCCAGGACCACCGCGTTGTTGTGCGCCTCGTCCCGCGCGGCGAACAGGAGCGTCACCGTCTCCCGCCGGGCCCGGCGAGAAAGCACCCGCAGCTGTTCCAGGACAGGACTGGATCGCAGCTCTTCCAGGTAGCGCCGGCGGAACTCCTCCCACTTGGCAGGGTCGTGGCCGAACCAGCGCCGCAGCCGGTCACTGGGCGCCACCTCCCGCAGCCACAGATCCACCCGCGCTTGCTCCCTGCTCAGACCCCGCGGCCACAGCCGATCCACCAGCACCCGCACCCCATCGCTGGCCTGCGGCGGATCGTAAACGCGGCGCAACTTCAACACGGTTTCATTCTCGCTCCCGCGCCGCGAAAGCCGCAACCCTGGACGGCGGGCGCGCCCCCGTGCACAATCAAGCTCGGAGCCCACATGGGGAGGTTCGCATGGCGGCGGCGTTCGGCGTGATCCTGGCCCTGACCTTGATGGGAACTGCGCTGTATCTAGTTTGGCGCCTGATCTCGCCGGTGTGGCGGCAGGCGGTGGAGGAAGTGGATCGGGAACTGGCCACCGAGGTCCCGGTCCCCCAGCCGGACCTCGCCGCGGATGTGGCGGACCACAACCCGCCGCCGCGCCTGTCGTGGAACTGGGCCGCGGCCCTTGTGGGCCCCTTCTGGTACCTGTGGCGGGGTCTGTGGGCGCACTTCTGCGTTCTCGCAGCCACGATCCTCCTGAGCGGCGGCCTGCTCGCGCCCTTCGTGTGGCTGTACTGCGCGGTGAAGGCCAACGAGGACGCCTGGGAGTACCGGAAGGCCCGGTGGAGCGCCTACTAAGGGGCAGAGCTAGCCCTGGGGGTACAGGCGGCGCAGGAACCCGTCCTTCCTGCGCCAGTCCTCGCTGACCTTCACCCACAGGTCCAGGTACACCGGCCCGCCCACCCAAGCCTCCACCTCAGGCCGCGCCCGGCGTCCGATCTCGCGGATCACCCTGCCGCCTGCCCCCACCAGGATCTTCTTCTGGGAGGGCCGCTCCACGTGCAGGGTGGCGCGGATGTAGGTCACAGGCCGCTGCGGGTCCTTCCGGAACTCCTCCAGCTCCACCGCCACCGCATGCGGGACCTCCTCCCGCGTGAGCTCGATGGCCTTCTCCCGGATGATCTCCCGGACCAGCGCCTGCACCGGTTGGTCGGTGAGGTCGTCCGGCGAGAAGTATGGCGGGCCCTCCGGCAGGCGCCGGACGATGGCGTCCAGGAGCTCCTGTACCCCAAGCCCCCGCAGGGCGCTGATGGTCAGTACCTGCTCAGCCGCTACCCGCTCGGCCACCCAGGCCGTCCACGCACGGACCTGCTCCTCAGACGCTGTGTCCACCTTGTTCAACGCCACGAGCCGGGGCACGCGAACCTGCATGACCGCGCGGGCCGCCTCCTCGGCCTCCTCTCCGGGAGCCCGGGAG
>JBEQAH010000244.1:0-3171 GCA_041640435.1 bacterium
TGGCGGAGCGCGGCGGCCAGCACCACCAGCAGCACCGGGTCGAAGCTGCCGCCGGACCAGCTCACCCTCCAGGCCCAGGCACCCTCCACCGCCGTGGCGATCCACAACGCCACGGCGTAGAGCGCTAGGCGCCCGGCGGCCAAAAGGGTGGGTCTTCTCACCGGCGGGCCCCTCCTGATGCGATCACCAGCACCTCCTCGAGCCGCGAAAGGTCGGCGGCCGGCCGCACCTCCGCTTCCTGGAACAGCGCGCCCACAGGCCTGGACACCGACACCACGGTGCCCACCACCAACCCCCGCGGGAACACGCCCCCGAGGCCCGAACTCACCAGCACATCCCCCTCCCGCAACGCCGCGGACCTAGACAGGTAGCGCAGCCGCAGCACCTCACTCCCCTGACCCTCCACCACCCCTGCCTCGCGACTCGTCTGGACCAACACGCCCACGGAGCTGCGAGGGTCGGTGAGCAGCAGCACGCGGGCGGCGGTGGGGTAGACCTCCAGCACGCGGCCCACCAGGCCGTCCGCGGTGACCACGGGGTCGTTCCTCCGCAGCCCGTCCCGAGCACCCCGGTCTACGGTCAGGGTGGTGTACCAGCGGCTGGGGTCGCGGGTCACCACCCGGGCGGCCACGGTGGGGTGGGCCACGGACGACCGGAAAGCCAGCAGCTTGCGCAACCGCTCCACCTCCGCGGAGGCCTCCGCGAGCTCTGACAGCTCCCGGCGCAGCCGCTCCACCTCCGCCCTCAGCCGCGCGTTCTCGGTGCGGAGCTGGCCGATCTCGTTGAGCGCACGCCACGACCCCACCACGGCGTCCGCCGCCCGGGACAGGGTTGCCTGGAAGGGGACCAGCACGCCGAGCACGAGGCGGCCCAGCCCGCCGATCTCCCGCCGCTCGGGGGTTCGCACCTGCAGGCTAAGCAGCACGCCTGCCGCCACCAACAGGAATGCCAGCAGGCCGGCCCGCCGCCGCGATCCTGCTGCGATCACCGTCGCACCACCCCATCCAGAACCTACGTGCGCTTGGCCGTCACGAGGACCTTTTTCAGCGTGTCGATCTCTTCCAGCGCCCGCCCCGTCCCCAGCACCACCGCGGACAACGGGTCGTCGGTGAGCGTGACGGGCATCCCCGTCTCCTCCGCCAGAAGCCGGTCGAGCCCCCGCAGCAACGCGCCTCCCCCTGCCAGCACGATGCCCCGCTCCACGATGTCCGCGGAAAGCTCCGGCGGCGTGCGCTCCAGGGTCTGCTTCACCGCGTCCACGATGGCGGCTACGGGCTCGCTCAGCGCCTCCCGGATCTCTGCGCTCGTCATGCGCACGGTTCGCGGGAGCCCGCTCACCAGGTCTCGTCCCCGCACGTCCACCGCTTGCTCTTCCCTCATGGGGTAGGCGGACCCGATGGCGATCTTGATCTCCTCCGCGGTGCGCTCTCCGATGAGCAGGTTGTAGGCTTTGCGCGCGTACTGGATGATGGCCTCGTCCATCTCGTCCCCGCCGATGCGGATGGACTTGCTGCTGACGATCCCGCCCAGCGAGATCACCGCCACCTCCGTGGTCCCGCCCCCGATGTCCACCACCATGCTCCCCACGGGCTCGGACACCGGAAGCCCCGCGCCGATGGCCGCCGCCATGGGCTCCTCGATGAGGTAGGCTTCCCGCGCGCCTGCTTGCAGGGTGGCGTCCACCACCGCCCGCTTCTCCACCTCCGTGACCCCCGAGGGGATGCCCACGATCACCCTTGGCCGCAGCAGGCTGCGACCTCGCATCCCCTTCCGGATGAAGTAGCCGAGCATGGCTGCGGTGGTGTCGAAGTCCGCGATGACCCCGTCTCGCAGTGGGCGCATAGCCTGGATGTCGGAGGGCGTTCTGCCGATCATCCGCTTGGCCTCGTCCCCCACGGCCAGGATCACCCCGTCGGTCCGCCTGGCGACCACCGACGGTTCCCGGAGCACGATGCCCTCCTGCCGGACGTACACCAGGGTGTTGGCGGTCCCCAGGTCAATGCCCATATCGCGGGAGAACCGGCTGAGGAACCCGTTGCGTATCATCTTTGCCTCCGGAAAAACGCAGGTGACTAGCCCTCACGGTGAGGCTGGCTAGCGCGCACTAGAATCCTAACCCGCGCTCCCGGAGGCTGACAAACCGGCCGTCCCCGACTACCAGGTGGTCCAAAACTCGGATGCCCAGCAGGGCCCCCGCATCCCGGAGGGTTTGGGTCACCCGGACGTCGTCCGGGCTGGGTTCCGGGTTTCCGGAGGGGTGGTTGTGGGCGAGGATCACCGCGTACGCGCAGCGCCGCACCGCCTCCCGGAACACCTCCCGGGGTTCCACGGACGCGGCGTTCAGCCCGCCCCGGGATGTCTCCACGACCCCCACCACCTCGTGGCGACTGTTGAGCAGCAGCACCCAGAAGTGCTCCTGGTCCCGGTGGAGCATCCGCGCGGCCAGCACGTCCGCGGCGTCCTGGGCGCTGCGGATCACGGGGCGGGACGCGGGGTCAGGACCCTGCAGCCGCCGGGCGAGCTCGAAGGCCGCGAGCAGGGTGGCGGCCTTGGCAGGCCCCACCCCCGGCAGGGCGCTGAGTTCTTCCGGCCTAGCCCGCGCCAGACCCCGCAGGCCTCCGAACCGCAAGAGCAGTTCGTCCGCCAGGTGGAGGCTGGACGCCCCCGGAACCCCGGAACGCAAGAGCACAGCCACCAGCTCCCGGACGCCCAGCGCTTCCGGGCCCTCGGCCAGGAGCCGCTCCCGCGGTCGCACCTCCGGAGGGAGCTTCTGGATAGGGCAAATCAAGCCCATTCCGTCCACTGAACGTCCCGCGGCCGTGGATTCGACGGCGCGATCGGGGGAGCCGGCAGACCCCGAAGGTGCCCGTGGTTCTATCTAGACCCAGCGCCAGACCCAGAGGGCGAACAGCACGCCCAAGAGGACCGCCAGGTTCAAGCGCGCGGTGAACCCGAAGGTGAGCGTCACGAGGCCCAGATCGAGGTGCAGGGCCGGGTCCAGTCCAGGTTCCACCGACCGCGCGAGGAACGACAGCGGTGAAAAGGCCGCCACCGCCTCGCTGAGCACGTGCCCGACCACCCCACCGGCCAGGACCACAAGGCCGAGGGCGAACCACGAGCGCCGACGGCGCAGCGTCATGGCGCGCGGGCTAGACCGGCCCGAGCCCACTC
>JBEQAH010000245.1:0-3154 GCA_041640435.1 bacterium
GACCACCGCCCGACCCGGCGAGTTCGGCGCCGCGTCCCCGCCGTTGCCCGCGACCCCTGCGGCCGTGGTCCTTCCCGCGCCCTCCCCGATGCAGGCGCCGCCCGTTTCTGCTCCCGCCTCGCCCACCACCGTGCGCCCGGTTCGGACGTCCACGCCGCGGCCATCCCCGAAGCCGACGCCCCGGCCGTCGTACTGGATCCGTTTCGGACCCACGCAGGACCTTGAGGTTCTGAGTGGGATGGTGGACCGCCTCGCCAGCACGTACGCGGTGGTGGGCCGCATCCAGACCCAGTGGCGGGTGAGCGCCTACCGGGTGGTCTCCGGCCCTGTACCGCTCCGCAGCGCCGCGGAGGAGCGGCAGGCGCTGCTGGCCGCGGTGGGCCTTGCATCCCGCGTGCGGGCCCACCCGCAGAAGGGATACCTCCTGGACTTCGGAGAGTTCCGGGATGCGGCCGCGGCGGAGGAACGGGCGCGCGCGGTGCGGGCGCGCGGGTTCATCGCCACCGTGGCCGAGGTCCGGACCCCATCGTATACGGTGCTCCTGGGGCCGCTCCCCGAGCAGGCAGCGCTCGCGGTCGCCCGAAGCCTCCAGGCCTCCGGTTTCTCCTTCAGCCTCTCCCACCGCCCATGAGGGCTTCCCCCGGTCCGGAAGGCACCGCCGGGCTACCGCGCAAAGCAGCGGGCCGCGCTAGACTCTTCCCGTACGGGCAAGCGGAGTCGCCGCCTGAGGTCAGTTAAGCGAGGTCGTAGGGGTGAATGCCGGTCGTCCGTCGTGGCGGCAACTGATCGAGCGGTGGTCGCAGGGCTTGGGTGAGCGCGGTTCACCGCCCACGCAGACCCCAGGTGAACCGCCCGACGTCTCCAGCGCGCTCGTCGTGAGCAGCGTGCAACTTCCCTGGCTCCTCCCCGCTCTTGGCCCGAGGTGCCGGTTGGAACACGCGGCGTCCATCCCGGACGCCCTCGAGCTCCTGGCCACAGACCACTACGACCTTATCATCCTGGACCTGCACGCCTGCGACCGCCCGGCGGCCGACGCCGTCCGGGCCATCCGGGGGCTTCGGCAGACCCCCATCCTGCTCGCGGGGCCGAGGGCTCTGCGCGAGGCCGCTGCACACGCGCTGCGGGCGGGCGCGGACGAGTTCTTGTTCACAGACGCCCCTCCTTCTGCGGAACTCGTGCGCCACGCGGTGGAGCACGCGATGCTGCGCCGGTCCCTGGAAGACCTGCTGACCACGGAGCTGGACCCCGCCACGGGCCTGCTGTCCAAAGACGCCTTCCAGCGGCTGTACGAGGAGCGCCGGGCGCGCAGCCAGCTGTTCGGAGAACGCTTCACCGTCCTGCGCGTCCAGGTCTTGGACCTCCGGCGCGCGGAAGCTGCTTACGGCGCGCGCAGCGTGGAGGCCTTGCTGCAGCACGTGGCGGAGAACCTGCGAAGGGCCGTCCGGAGCACGGACGCGGTGGCGCACCTGGGCGAGGGTGCGTTCGTGGCACTCCTCGACACTGGAGACCCCCGGCGCGTGGAAACCATCATGGAGCGGTTAGCGGCGGCTGTCGACGCCTACCGGCACCCCCAGCACCCCGGGCTCCGCGCCCGGCTGCGCATGGCCCACGCCGTGGGAGGCGCTGGCCAGGATCCGTTGGCGGAGGCGGGACGCGCGTTGGGCGAAGGGTCTCCCTAGCCCTGGCGACGCGCCGCGATCCCCGCTACCGCGCCAGGGTTTTCCAGGGCACTCAGGTCTCCCGGGTCCTGCCCGAGGTAGGCAGCGCGGATCACGCGGCGCATCACCTTGGCGTTCCGCGTCCTCGGTAGGTCCGCCACGAACTCCACCACCTCGGGCTGCAAGGGCCTGCCGAGCCGCTGCGCGACCAGGTCGCGCAGCTCCTCCGCGAGGGTCTGGCTCGGGGCGTGCCCGGGGCGCAGCACGACGAAGCACGCCACCGCCTCGCCCTTTACCTCGTGAGGAATCCCCACCGCGGCTGCCTCGCTGACTGCGGGGTGGGATACCAGCACCGACTCCACCTCCGCGGGCCCCACGCGTTTGCCGGCCACCTTCAGCGTGTCATCGGAGCGCCCCAGGATGTACCAGAAGCCGTCCTGGTCCCGCACCGCCCAGTCACCGTGCACCCACACGCCGGGCCACCGCGACCAGTAGGTCTCCAGGTACCGCTCGGGGTCACGCCAGAAGCCGCGAGTCATGCCGGGCCACGGCTTGGTCACCACCAGCTCTCCCACCTGCCCCGGCCCTGCGGGCCGGCCGTCCGCGTCGTACACGTCCGCGGCCATCCCCAGGCACGGTCCCGTGAACGCGCACGGCTTACAGGGTTGGATGACCGTCCCGCATACGATCCCCCCGGAAACTTCGGTCCCTCCGGAGTAGTTCACCACCGGGCAACGCGAGCGGCCCACGTGTCGGAAGTACCAGAGGTAGGGGTCCGGGTTCCACGGCTCGCCCGTGGAACCCAGCACCCGGAGGCTAGCTAGCCGGTACCGGGCCGGCCAGTCGTCTCCGTACCGCATGAGTGCCCGCACCGCGGTGGGTGCAACCCCCAGTACTGTCACGCCATGGCGGTCCACCAGCTCCCAGAGGCGGCCGGGGTGAGGGTGGTCGGGGACGCCCTCGTAGAGCACCATGCTGGCGCCCAGCGTCAGGGTGCCGAGCACCAGCCAGGGCCCCATCATCCACCCCATGTCGGTAAGCCAGAACACCACGTCGTCCGGCTGCACGTCGAAGTGGAACGCCATGTCGCACGCGGCCTTGATGGGGAAACCTGCGTGCACGTGGACGGTCCCTTTGGGCCTGCCGGTGGTGCCCGAGGTGTAGATGATCATGAAGGGGTCCATGGAGCGCATCCGCTCCGTGGGGGCCTCCGGCCGCTCATCGGCGGTCACCTCGTGCCACCACACGTCGCGGCCTGCCCGCCAGCCCTCGTGGACCCCCGCCCGCTGCACCACCAGCAGGTGTTCCACGCTGGGGCAGCCCCGCACGGCCTCGTCCGCCGCCCGCAGCATGGGTACCACCTGGCCTCGACGGTAGAAGCCGTCCGCGGTGATCACCACCTTGGCTTCGCAGTCCCGCACCCTTGTGGCGACCGCCTCGGGGGCAAAGCCCGAGAAGATCGGGGTGAACACCGCCCCCACCTTCGCGCACGCGAG